>CAKTWY010000051.1 GCA_934630445.1 uncultured Eubacteriales bacterium | reverse complement strand
TCCCTGGACTGATCGTCGCGGGGGTGAAGGACGGCTATTTTAAACGCGACGAAGAAGCAGTAGAGGCGATCCGTCAATCCGGCGCGGATGCCGCGTTTGTCTGCCTGGGCGTACCGAAGCAGGAGTTTTTTATCGCGCAGCATCTCCAGGAATGCGGTGTGTCGTTCATGGGGGGCTTCGGCGGATCGCTTGACGTATTTGCCGGCGTGGTCGACCGCGCGCCGCAGGCGTGGATCGACCACGGCTTCGAGTGGCTGTATCGCCTGAAAAAAGAGCCGCAGCGAATCGGCCGGATGATGCGTCTGCCGCTTTTCCTGTTTGCGGCCATGGGTGCGCGGCTGAGAGGCGAGTAACTGTGTGCGCGGATTCCGCTCAAATGAAAGATCAATCAGGTAAAGGAGAACACCATGCGAGGGAAGCTCATCGTGATCGAGGGCACGGACTGCAGCGGAAAATCCACGCAGTTTAAGCTCTTATGCGACGCGCTGAAAAAACAGGGCGTCGTGTTCACACACCAGACGTTCCCACAGTATGAAAGCGACTCGTCCGCGCTTGTGCGTATGTATCTTGGCGGCGCCTTTGGTGAAAAGCCGGACGAGGTTAACGCTTATGCTGCATCGAGCTTTTATGCGGTGGACCGGTATGCGTCCTACAAGACAAAATGGGAGGAGCGCTATCGGAACGGGGAACTGATTTTGTGCGACCGATATACGACGTCGAATGCCATTCATCAGGCGTCAAAGCTGCAGGGCGGAGGAAGAGAGGCGTTTCTCGACTGGCTGTTTGATTATGAATACCGCCTCCTGGGCATTCCGGAGCCGTCGGCCGTCCTGTTTATCGATATGCCGCCGGAATATGCCGCACAGCTGCTGAAAAAACGGGAAGGAAAAACGGAGGATATCCATGAGCGGGATCTGGACTATCTCGCTCGCTGCTATACCAATGCCTCGCAGATCGCGCGAAGCAGAGGGTGGCTGCGTATCCGCTGTGTGGAAAACGGTGTAATCAGGCCGATTCAAGAGATCCACACAGAGATTCTGCAGGCCGTGTGCAGCGTCATACGGCAGCGATAGAAAAAGTATAGGAGTATTTTATATGTTATCATTCAGGCCTTTGGAGCTTGAGGACAAACAAGTCATCGACAGCTATTTTGAAAAAGAACATTCCCGCAAATGCGCGCATTCCTTCAACACGATTTATTTGTGGCAGGGCCATTACAACACGAACTTCTGCATTGAAAACGACACGATGTTCATCCGCTCTGTCAGCGACGGCGTGCCGTCATACCACCTGCCGATCGGTTCGGGTGAACTTGCCGAGAGCATGGAGCACATCCTGGAGGATGCGCGCGCTTTTAGCGAGCCGCCGCGCATTGTCGGCATGCGGCGGGAGGACACCGAGCGCCTGGAAGCTGCGATGCCGGGCCGTTTCCGCTTTACGGAGAGGCGCGACAGCGCGGAGTATATCTATCTTGCGTCCTCTCTTGCATCGCTGGCGGGGAAAAAGCTGCACTCCAAGCGCAATTTTATCAACCGCTTCACACAGGCGTTTGCCGGTCGGTACGAGTACCTTACCTATCGCGGCGGGATGAAAGGCGAAGTGCTTCAGTTTCACAAAAAATGGTGCGAGCAGAATAACTGCAAGCTGTCCGCCAGCCTGCGGGATGAAAAGTGCGTGATCCATCTGGCGCTCGATCATTTTGACGTGCTCGGGTTGACCGGAGGCGTTTTAAAGCTGGACGGTGAGATCATTGCCTTTACCTTCGGCTCACGGCTTGGCGAGGATACATTCGATGTGCATGTTGAAAAAGCGGATGGGGAGATCCCCGGAGCGTACCCCATGATCAACAATTGCTTTGTGAAAAACGAATGCATGCAGTACCGGTATATCAACCGCGAGGAGGATATGGGGCTTGAGGGGCTTCGCCGTGCAAAGCTTTCGTATCAGCCGGAGATCCTTCTGGAAGATTATGTGGGGGAATTGACCGCATGGAAATAACGGCTGCAACGATCGCTCAGCGCGGGCAGGTCCAGGCGCTGTGGGCAGAGAGCTTCCCGGATGAGACGTTTCAGAAATGGTTTTTTGCGAACCTGTACCGGGAAGAATATACCGTCGTCGCGCTTTGCGGCGGGCAGGTAGCGGCTATGGCGCTGCGTATCCCGCAGCGCATCGCTCTGCCGGATGGCCGGGCGTATGATGTGACGTATATCTACGGCGCATGCACGGCAAAGGCTTTTCGCAGGCAGGGGCTCATGGCGGCGATTCTGCGATACACGTTTGCTCTTGATGAGGCGGAAGGAAAATGTGCGTCGGTCCTCATCCCACAGGAGGAATGGCTTTTCGGATTTTATGAAAAGTTCGGCTACCAGCCGGTATTCCGCCTGCGCAGGCAGGAGGAAGCGGCGCTCACCGAGCAGGCGCATTATACCGCCTGCCGCGTCCGCGAGCTTGACCTTCCGCTCCTGCAGCAACTGTACGAGGTACATATGTTCCGGCATATGCATCTTCTGCGCGGGGGCGATATGTGGAGCAGTATCTTGTCCATGTACCGTTCCACCGGAGGGGAAGCGCTCGTGTGCATGGATGCGGAAAATATTCCCTGCGGTTACCTGTTTGGCTATCGGGATGGAAATACGGCGTCCGCGCAGGAGGTCGTGGCAGCGGACGATGAAGCGCGGCGTACACTTCTGGCTGCCTTTGCGGCGCGCTGCGGTGCTGAAACGGTGCGCAGCTGTACGCCGGATGCATGTAGCGAAGAGCCGTTTGGCTGCATGCGCGTCCATTTTCTTCCGGCGGGCGTGTGCGAGGCGGATCTTGCGCGCGGCTATATGAACCTTTTATGGAATTGACAGCGGACAGCGGCGCCTGAAAGGGGTACGGAACATGATCATATGGCTGAACGGCAGTTTTGGCGTCGGCAAGAGCGAAACGGCGAAAGCACTGCAGAAAAAGCTCAATCGTTCGCACATATATGATCCTGAACAGGTGGGTTATTTTTTATGGGATAATTTCCCGCAGGAATTCAGAAAAGGTGATTTTCAGGATATCAGTCTGTGGAGAAGCGTCAATTTTGAGGTGCTGAAATATTTGTACCGGAACTATGATGGGCATATTATTGTGCCTATGACGATCGTATGCAGGCAGTATGATGCGGAAATCATCGGACGCTTAAGCGAAGAGGGCGTGAAGCTCCGGCATTTTATTCTGATGGCCGGCAAAGATACAATTCGAAAACGGCTGTCGGGCCGCGGAGAGGAAGCGCATTCCTGGCCGGAACAGCAGATCGGCAGGTGCCTGCGGGCCTTTGAAAATGATATAAAGGGCGAGTGCATCGCCACCGATATGTTAACGGTCGAGGAGACAGCAGATATCATTCTGCAAAAGATTGATTCCGGCATATGATTACGATATTCATTCACAGGCCGATGCGTTCGGTGTTGGAAAGGAGTCGACATTATGGTATACGTATTTCTTGCAGAGGGCTTTGAGGAGATTGAAGCGCTGGCCACGGTGGATTTGCTGCGCAGAGCGTCCGTGCAGGTAAAGACAGTCGGCGTCGGCGGGAAAACCATTCCGGGGTCGCATCACATTCCCGTCGTCGCAGATCTTACCGAGTTTGAAATTCAGGACGAAGCGCCTGAAATGGTCATCCTTCCCGGTGGTATGCCGGGAACGCGCAACCTGAATGAGAGCGAAAACGTGCGTCGCATTGTCAAAAAGGCGTTTGAGAGCGGTGCGTATATCGCCGCAATCTGCGCCGCACCGACGGTCCTCGGCGCGCTTGGACTTCTTGAAGGGCGCAGGGCCGTCTGCTATCCCGGCCATGAGGAGAAGCTTTGCGGCGCAGCGCTGCAGCCTGACGCCGAGGTGGTATGCGACGGCAGGATCATCACGGCAAAGGCCGCGGGCGTGACATGCGATTTTGCATTAAAACTCATCGAACTGCTGCGTGGATATGCCGAGGCAGAAACGGTACGAAAAGGAATTTTTTATCATGCAAGACATATGGAGCTCACCTGAAGAGAAAAAAGCGCTCAGGCGTGCGCTCAAACACGCGCGTGCCGGCGAGCCGTACGATGTGCGCGCGCAGAAGGACCGGCTGATTGCCCTGCGTCTTACGCAGCTTCAAGAATTTGTGACTGCGCGTACGATCTTTGTCTACTACAGCGTTGGGGCGGAAGTCGCGACCCATTCCATCATCAGCAAGGCGCTCGATATGGGGAAAATTGTAACGCTTCCGCGTGTGACGGCTTCTCATGAGATGGAGGCGGTGCGTTATACTGGAGGTGCGGAGGAGCTGATCCCCGCGTTTCAGGGCATTCCGGAGCCGGCCGTGGGCCAGGTCTATGCGCCGCAGGAGATTGATTTTGCGGTGGTTCCCTGCCTTGCGTGTGCGGAAAACGGTATCCGTCTCGGTTACGGCGGCGGTTTTTACGACTGCTGGCTGCAGTGTTTTCAGGGGATGTCCGCGGCGCTGTGCCGGGAACAATTTTTGTGCGCGTCGCTGCCGGAAGAGCCGCATGATGTCAAAGTCCGCAGGATCGTTACCGAGCGGCGGACAATACGATCGGACGGAGCAGAATATGAGAAATAAATCATCGGTTGCCGTGGGGATCGCACTGACCGTTTCGTTTTTGCTGCTGATTGCGGCGGATTCTTTTTATCAGTCGGATTTTTTCGGCGGACAGACGGAATCGAGCTATTATTACGCGATGCTTTTGGAGCTGGTCGCATTTCTGGTGCCTGCATGCGTACTGTTCTGTTTGAAGCGTGTCGGTGTCGAAACCAATGCGCGTATGCGCAGTTTTTCTCCCAGGGCGCTTGGTTTTGTCATATATACGTCACTGGCGGTGTCGTTTTTATCATTTCTTCTGAATTACGCGGCTACCTATCTTTTTGATGCGTCGGGGGGCGGCCAGCTTACCGGGGATGCGGGTGCGGCATTTTCTTTATCCGTGCTTGCCGCATGTGTGGTTCCGGCTTTGGCGGAGGAGGTCTATCTGCGCGGCGCGGTGTTTTCCGCTTATGAATTTGGCGGCACGGCTGCTGCGATCGCTATGTCAGCACTCGCATTCTCGCTTTTGCACGCGCAGAGCGGGAATCTGCTTGGCCCTCTGATTGCGGGATTGGCATACGCTTATATGACCTATGCGCTTGACTCCATATGGCCGGCGATATTGTCGCATTTTTTCAATAATTTTTATGCGCTATTGATGGCCAGGCTTATGAGCACCTATTCCGCTTTTGGACTGTGGCCCTATTTCCTGGCGGTGAATGTACTGCTGTTCCTGCTCTCTGCCGTGCTCAGTCTGAACGCACTGCAGCATTTGATGGAACGCAGCAGGGTGAAGAAGATGAAAAAGAGCGGCCGCAGCGCGGTCGCGACAATTTTTGAAACGATTTTTTCACCGGGCTTTCTTGTGTTCGCGATCCTGTTTTTGACGCGGGCGCTGATGCACGGGCAATAACATATCATCTGCCGGAAGCATGGCGGTGCGGAAATGGAGCTACGCGTAAAACCGTGCAGATCAGGCGGAACGGGGCAATCAAACGGAAGGAAAGGACAAATAACATGGAACATGAGAACAGACCCACAGGCGCCGGCGAGTCCGGCGGCGCACGGCGCAGGAGCACGCAGAGTACACCGCAGCGCCGCCGCAAGCGCCGCAGGAAGAGCCTCGGTATCGCTAGCGCGTTCACGTATGTGCTCTTTGTCATCGGCGTATCGCTCATCCTGTCAGGCTGCATCGTGATTTTTGCAAATGATGCTTTCGCGCTGGTCAAGGAAGATCAGGAGATTACCATTAGCGTACCGGAGGATGCCTCCAAGCAGGATGTTGCAAAGCTGTTGAAAGAGCAGGGCGTGATCAAATATCCGTTTATTTTCAATGTTTTTGCAAAGTTTTCCGGTGCGGAAAAGCCGTTTAACACCGGCCTTACCACACTCAATTCCAACATGGATTACCGGGCGATCATTTCAGCGCTTCAGCGCAAGCGCACAGCGGAAAAAGTGACAGTCAGCGTGACGATCCCGGAAGGGTATACGAACGATCAGATTATCGAGCGCCTGGTGGAAAAAAAGGTCTGTACGGAAGAAGAGCTGCGCGACGTTATTAAAAATTACGACTTTGACTACGACTATATCAAGGCCCTTGAGAAGACAGAGAACCGTCTGGAGGGATATCTCTTCCCGGATACGTATGAATTCTATGTCGATGACACGCCGGAAAATGTAATTGGGAAGTTTTTGAAAAATTTTGACAAGAAATTTTCAGTGGAGCTTGTACAGGCGGCGGAAAAGAACGATATGTCGATCAAAGACGCGGTCATTATTGCGTCGCTCATCGAGCGCGAGGCGAAGCTTTCCAGCGAGCAGGCGACGATCTCCGGCGTCATCCAAAACAGGCTTTCCAGCAAAGATTATCCGAAGCTTCAGATCGATGCAACCATACAGTATATCCTTGGGCATAAGGGCGCGCTTACAAATGAGGACTTAAAGATCGACAGCCCCTATAACACCTATTTGTACGATGGCCTGCCGCCCGGAGCGATCGCAAATCCAGGGCTTGATGCGTTGACGGCGGCTGTCAACCCGGAAAAGCATGACTATTATTTTTATGTGGCAAAGCCCGATGGCTCGCACATTTTCTCCAAAACGTATAATGAGCACCTCAAGGCTATAGAAGAGGCGAAGCGCCTTGCCGCTGAGGCAGAGAAGGCAGCGTCATGATGCGCAGGCCGGAACTTTTATCTCCGGCAGGAGATATGGAAAAGCTGAAGTTCGCCATTCATTACGGAGCAGACGCGGTATATCTCGCCGGCGTGGAGTTTGGCATGCGTTCGGCGTCGGCCAATTTTACGGATGAAGCGCTTGCCGACGCGATAGTCTATGCACATGCGCGCGGCGTGCGTGTTTACGTTACCGTGAATACCATGCCGCGCACGGCAGAGCTGCCGCGCATGCAGGCATATCTCACTTTTTTGGAAAAGGCCGGAGCGGACGCAGTGATTCTGTCTGACCTTGGCGTACTCTCGCTTGTACAGCGGTATGCGCCGGGGCTGGAAGTGCACATCAGCACGCAGGCGAGCATCGTGAACGCGCAGAGCGCCCGGATGTGGCATTCCCTTGGCGCGAAACGCATCGTGCTCGCGCGCGAGCTGGCGCTCGATGAGATCGCAGAGATCCGCGCAAAAACGCCGGATACGCTTGAACTGGAGGCGTTTGTACACGGCTCGATGTGCGTATCCTACTCCGGGCGGTGCCTGCTTTCCAATTATATGACCGGGCGCGACGCAAACCACGGCAACTGCGCCCAGCCGTGCCGGTGGTCGTACCACCTGATGGAAGAAAAGCGGCCGGGGGAGTATTATCCGGTTGAAGAGGACGCGCGCGGAACGTATATTTTTAATTCAAAGGATATGTGCATGATTCGCCATATCCCGGAGTTGGTGCGCGCAGGAATCGACAGCTTCAAGATTGAAGGACGCGTAAAAACCGCGTATTATGCCGCGATCGTGACCAACGCGTACCGGCAGGCGATCGACCTTTACAGCAGTGATCCTGAAAGCTTTTCTCTTCCTGACGATATAGCCTTAGAAGTGGACAAGGTCAGCCACCGGGAGTATTATACCGGCTTTTATTTCGGCGGCGGAGCGCAGGGGCAATATTATCCGGATTCCGCTTATATCCGCGACTGGGATGTCTGCGCAGTGGTGGACAGCTGTGACGGAGAAGGGAACGCCTGCCTGACGCAGAAGAACCGTTTCTTCCTGGGAGAGCGGCTGGAACTGGTCGAGCCAGGGCGCGCGCCGTGTGTATTTACGGTCGGTGAGATGAAAAACGAACTGGGAGAGACAATCGATTCCGCACCGCACCCGCATATGAAGGTCATGCTGCGTCTTCCGCATGCGGCCGATCCAATGGCGATTTTGCGCAAAGACAAACGGCAGGACATGCAGCGATAGGCAATCCGTATTTCTGTTGCAGCGGAGCTGCGCATTTTGTGCAGGCTCCGCTGCTTTTGTATATAAACGGTATGGGGGCCGGATGCTGCCAAGCGAGGTTTACCGCGATGTTTTCGCTGAAGTATGTGGTGATCTGTGTGCCCGACAACATAATGTCGGCACGGACAAGATGACCGGAGCAGACAATTTTCAGATGCAGTCGATGCGCTGGGCAGAGTTTTCGAAATCCAGTATCAAATCAAGGGCAAAACAAGCATAGACCGGTAAAAAGCCGGGGCCGTTTTTTTAACGGCCCCGGCTTTGTGTTAAATATGCGGCGCTACAGTCGGAGCGCTTGGATTGCCGGCATCAGTTGCCGTGATGAAAAAAGCTTGTAATTGCGGCCCAGACATCGCGGAACATATCGCCGATGCGCGTGAATACGTTCCCCTGCGGTGCGACGGTGTCTTCCGCGGGCGGAACTGGTTCCACTTTCGGTTTTTTGATTTCTTCACTGCGCATAAGTACCTGCAGGCTTGCAGGGGAGGCGTTCCGCTCTGAGGTCAGGGAGACCGGCGACGCCTGTGCATCCATCAGGAGCAGATTGTTATTCTCTCCCGTATAAGCATCCCATTCGTCATCAATGAGGGCTTTCAGTGTATCCTTTGACGCGCGGATAGAGTCGGTCTCATCCAGTCCGGAAGCAGATCTGCGCAGGGTGTCTGCCAGGCCGTCAAGCGTCTGTTTTGTTCCCGCATCAAGCGTGACGCCGCTTTTTTTCATCAGATTTTCCAGTGTCTGCAAAAAGGTACGCGTATTGCGGATCCCGCTCTGCGCGCTGGAACTGAGCGTACGTGCATCGGCGAGGGCCTGCTGTGTGTCGGGAACGTAGGTATTGAGCGTGTCGTCGAGCTTTGTGATCAGGTCGAGTGCCTGGTCGGCGTTCTCGGTTGCTTTTATGACTGTATCGCCGGCTTCATCAAAATGCTTCAGCGTGCCGGATAGCAGGCCCTCGTTATCTTCCAGCTCTTCAAGGAGACTGTCGGCCATTTTGAGAAAGCTTTTCAGATCGCCGCTCAGCCCATTGCTGCCAAGCGAATCACACAGCCCGCGCAGGTCTTCCAGAAGTCCGGCAGTCGGCTGCGCCAGCGCGGCAATGAGTGTGTTTACCTCGTTGATCGTACCGTTGACGGTGCCGATCAGGCCGTTGGCGGTTTCAGCTTCTTCCAGCTGCTTTTGAAAGTCTTCCGTCTGCGCCTTGGACCAAAGTGCGGTGAGGCTGGCCGCATCGGACGCGGATGCGCCGCCGGCAACGAGAAAATCCGTGAAGCTCAATGCCTGTGCGGGAATCGAATTTGCTTCCAAATAGGCGAGATATTGCGTGTGCAGCGTATTGGCATAGCTCACCTTTTCCCGGATCTCAGAGATCGTCATGCCCTGAAAGGTCATTTCCGCAATGGGGGAGAGGCCTTTCAGTTTCCCAAGCGCAGTCTCCATGGCGGCAAGACTCTTTTTGAGTGAGCTCATATCGTCGCCAAGGTGCGTCAGGTCGGCGCGCAGAGCGCCCATTTGCATAGAAGTGGAGTTGCCATAATCTTCGATAGTCTCGATCAGATCGCGCGCCTGCTCGCTGTCGGTTTTGAGTTTCTCCACGGTGTCACGCGTCTGCGCAAGCAGCGGCTTAAGGTCTGAGGCATTCTGCGTAAGCTGCGTCAAAATGTCCGTCATGTCGGTCACGGCCTGTTCTGCTGTAGTCAGGTGACCGTCGAGCGGCGCGAGCGCGTCTGCAATGGCGCCGAGGTCGGACAGCGCTGCATCGGCGCCTGTGTAAACATCTGATTTGCCGCTGGAGATTTCAGAGCGCGCTTCGTTGAGCTTGGTCAGACCATCTGCGGCAGTATTCAGGCTTCCGCTCATGCCGTCGAGGGTATTCAATATTGTATCCATACTGTCGTTCAGGGCGGTGAATGAATCTTCCGCCTTTTCTTTCGCCTCACGCAGATCCTTGATTTCGGTAAGCTGTGATAGCGTGGCCGGAACCATCAGGAACGTCATGCCGGAAAAAGTAAAATCATCTGAACCGATGCGCATGGTAAAATGCTGCTCTTCGCCGGGCATCACCATGAAAAGCACGATGCGCAGGTTGCCAACCAGCTGCACCTGTGCACCGGGCGCTTCGAGGGAGAGAATGTCGTCCGCATTGAAGATCGCCACTGCCTGAAGCACAAAATTGTTGCGGCAGTATTCCGTCGATGCGCTGTTTGGCATGGCGTCAATATTGATCTCCACAAGGCCCGAGGCGCCGGCCAGTTCTTCCGCCGGTTTCGGTACGCCGTTTAAACGGTAAGAAAGAGCGATTTCCCACGGAAGCGCGGAAAACGGTTCCGCCGTTTTTCCTTCAAAATAGAAATGCTCCGGCGCGTCGTCTCCAAGTGCAAAGGTGAGTGCACCGTTTTCATATTGAGCCTGTGCGGTGTTGGTGAGGTTGACAACTTCATCGTACTGTCCAAAGTCGGTTATGTTTTTTGCGCCGTTGAGCGTATAGCTTTTTACGACGCTGCTCTGCTCGATCTCACCGTAATAGTCGAGCGTGGCATAATACGCTTCGTCACAGCTGGGGGCGATTTCATTCCCGGCGGCAAAAACGGGCGCGCAGCAGCATAGAATTGCCACTGCGGTCAGTGCGCTGAGTGCGCGCCTGAAAAGCTGTTTGTGATGCATCATGATAGTGCTCCTCTCTGAAATCATTATGAGTCTTTCAATGAACGGATAACTTATAAACAACAAAAATTAGATAAACGATTTTTGTTGACTTATTTGGACGAGATGATTATAATACAGAGGAAGACAAAAATCAATGCTCATATCGCATGTAAAGTGTTTATAAATGATTAAAAACAATTAAATCGATCAATAATAGACACAAAAAGTTGAAATGTTGATTAATGCATGGAGGTGTCAGTATGACCGAAAAGATGGAAGACAGACGAATAAGAAGGACAAAGCGGCTCCTGAAACAGGGTTTTGCCGAGCTGATGAGGGAGAAAGACTTTCAGGAGATTACAGTCAGGGATATTACGGACCGGATGGATCTGAACCGGGGAACATTTTATCTCCACTACGCAGATACGTATGATCTGCTGCAAAAACTTGAGAGCGATGTGCTGGATGACGTGCAGCGTATGATTGATGAACATAGCTCTGAGGCGGGTACCGGTTCTCTCCAGCCAGTGTTTGAGCCGGTGCTTGATTATATCATCGAGAACCATGATATTTGTTATTCGCTGTTTGTCAACAACGCCTCCAGCAACTTTATCGGCAAGGTGCAGAAACTGATCTATGAAAACGGCGTGTCGCTGATCCACAGGTGCTTTTCAGCAAATGTTGCGGAGGAGAAGCTCGCTTATATTTTAAGCTTTATCACATACGGTCTCATCGGCCTGATTAAGCAATGGTTTGATTCGAATATGTCGCTGGATAAACACGAGGTTGTCAAGATGGCGGACTTTATGGTCACGGCCGCTGCAGAGCGGCTGATTAAGTAAAATGCGCCGCCGCCTTTTTCAAAAGGCGTGCAGGCGAAGCGGCGCATGGGTTGGTCCACAGATAGATATATTATAATAGAAGGTGTTTTTTGTGGTTCGAAAAATGGCTCATCTGCTGACGCGCAGGCCAAAGCTTGTAGTGGCCGTCGCGCTGCTGCTGCTGATCCCCAGCCTGATCGGCATGGCAGCAACGCGCATCAATTACGACATTCTCACTTATCTTCCACCGGAACTTGACTCTTCCAAGGGAGAGGCGCTGCTCGAGGAGCCTTTTCATGATGCGGCGACGAGTATGCTCATTGTGGAAGGAATGCCTCCGCGCTATACGGACGATCTTCTTCGTTCGATTAAAGAGGTACCCGGTGTGAGCAATGCCGTTTGGCTGTCCAACCTCGTTGGAATTCAAATCCCGACAGAAATGATACCGGCGCAGCTGCGCGATGTGTTTTTCTCAGAAGATTCGACGATGATGATCATTCAGTATGATATGCCCGGCGCTTCGCAGGAGACGATGGAGGCGATCTCCAAGGTGCGTTCGCTGTGCAATGAGCGATGCTTTCTTGCCGGGTTTTCAGTGCTGATCAAGGACACGAGAGACCTTGTTGACGAGGAACTGCCGTTTTATATTCTCCTTGCAGTAGTGCTTTCACTCGTTGCGATGTCGTTCACGATGGAATCCTGGCTGCTGCCGATTGCCTTTCTCGCGAGCATCGGGATCGCGATTGTATACAATTTTGGAACCAATATCTTTTTGGGTGAGATCTCATACATAACAAAAGCAATTGCGGCGATCCTTCAGCTCGGCGTTACAATGGATTACTCCATTTTTCTGTACAAGCGGTATGAGGAGGAGCTTCCAAACTTTTCTGATCCGCGAGACGCAATGGCGCGCGCGATTGAAACGGCTTTTACTTCGCTGTCAGGAAGTTCGCTCACGACGATCGCGGGCTTCCTTGCGTTGTGCTTTATGCAGCTGCTCCTGGGGCGGGATATCGGAATTGTCATGGCCAAAGGCGTTGTACTCGGCGTGGCAACCGTTATTCTGGTACTGCCCGCCATTCTGCTTACATTTGACCGGCAGATCGGGAAGTACCGCCATCGCATTCTGATGCCGAATTTTGAAGGGATCAACCGTTTTGTCATCCGTCATAAACGGGTTTTCACAGCGCTTTTCCTTCTTCTGTTTATTCCCGCTGTGTATGCGCAGAACCATACACAGGTATATTATAAGCTCGATGAAGCGCTGCCGCAGGATATGCCGTCGATTGTCGCCACAAATAAGCTGAAAGACGAATATAATATGGCGTCAACGCATTTTGTCATTGTGGATGACAATCTGGGCAGCAGCCGGATGAAAGAAATGTGCGCGCGCATCAAGGAGCTGGACGGTATAGAGACGCTCATTTCCTATGATGATCTGCTCAGCCCCGCCATCCCGGAGTTTTTTATCCCGCAGGAGCTTAAAGATATGTGCAAGCAGGATGGCCTGCAGCTGATGATGATCAATTCACGCTATCCTGCGGCTTCGGATGAGGTGGCTGCACAGCTGACACAGCTGACCGCGCTCGTCAAATCGTATGATCCGAACGCTTATATCACCGGAGAGGCGGCGCTGACCGACGATTTGATCAAAACAGCGAGTGTGGATTTCAAGGTGACCAATTATATCTCCATTGCAGCAATCTTTCTGATCGTTGCAATCGTCTTCAAATCTGTAACAGTTCCGATTATTCTGGTAGCGACGATAGAACTTGCCATTTTCATCAATCAGGGCATCCCTTATTTCGCAGGTACGGTCATTCCGTTTATTACGCCAACGGTCATCGGCTGCGTACAGCTGGGGGCCACGGTGGATTATGCGATCCTGATGACAACGCGTTTCCGCGAAGAAATACAGAAAGGACGTTCGAGAGAAGAAGCGATGCTAACAGCCGCGGCTGCGTCGGATGGGTCTATCATCACCAGTTCATTGGTGCTCTTCTGCGCCACGCTGGGCGTGGGACTCGTTTCGAAAATTGAGATTATCAGCAATATCTGCCTGATGCTCTCGCGCGGCGCGCTGATATCGGCGCTGGTCAGTATTTTTATCATGCCGTCGGTGCTTACGGTTTGCGAGCCGCTGATTGCGCACACAAGCTATCAGTGGCGCAGCGCGGCAAAGCTGCGCAAAAAAGAGAGTGCTGGCGTTTGAGTTCAGCTGCGCAATGAGCTGCAGATCAGGGCATACGTGTTTCGCCTTGCTCCGTTTGAAAGCGGAGCAAGGCGCTGTTCATCAAACATTCATGCGGCGCGGTGGCACCGCTGATTCCCAGCTTCATCGACGCGGGTTTTGATGCGCTCAATCCCGTACAGTGCTCCGCACAGGGAATGGAACCGGAACGCTTAAAACGCGAATTTGGTGCAGATATCACCTTCTGGGGCGGAGGCGTCGATACGCAGAAAGTGCTTCCCTTTGGAACGCCCGATGAAATCCGCCGGCAGGTGCTGGAACGGCTGGATATCTTCTCAAAAGACGGAGGGTATGTTTTTGACGCGATCCATGTCATTCAGGGCAATGTTCCAACGGAAAACATCGTTGCGATGATCGACGCGGTGCATGAATTCAACGGCGACAGATAAAAGGCGCGTGGAGCTGCTGCAGAATATTGCGGCAGCTCCTGCGTTTTTAAAAGCGATGTTTGGATGAATGCCTGATGAAAATAACTTTTCAGCCGGTCAGAG
>CAKTWY010000050.1 GCA_934630445.1 uncultured Eubacteriales bacterium | reverse complement strand
CGCCCGGCGCTTTGCGCCGAACGCCCACGCTTCGCTGCGCATATGTCTTCCTGCACACACGGCTCGGACGCTGTATGCAGTCACGCCTCCCGACGCGCCGCGGGCGGGTCGACAATTTCTCCACCTCGCTATGCCAGTACAAGTGCTGCGCACTTTTCCTGCCACAGCTCGCTGCGCACTTGTCTCCCCTGCGTCGCTGCTCGGCGCTGTGTCCTCAATTCGAGCGTAATCTGACGGGCAATACCAGATAAAGGTATTTATCCCCTTCTTTGGGTGTTATGATACAGGGCGCAAGGCCGCTCTTGAGGCGCAGTACCGCCGTATCGTCCTTTACCGCGCGCAGCGCGTCGAGCAGATAACGGCTGTTAAAGCCGATCTCCAGCCCGTCTGCACGCCCGTTCAGGCGGCATTCGTCATACGCCTTGCCGATGGCGGTGATGCACGAGAGCTTGACGACATTTTCGTCAAACGTGCAGCGCACGGGGTTTTTGATTTTCTCGCTGATGAGCAGCGAAACGCGCTCGATCGACGCGATCAGGCTCTTTACGTCGCAGACAAATTCGATCGCGTGATCCTTCGGAATGGTGTTGCGGTAGTTGAGGAATTCCCCCTCAAGCAGGCGCGAAATGATGATGACACCGCCGATGTCGAAGAGGATGTGCTTCAGTTCCGGCCAGACGGAGACGTTTTCGTCCGTTTCCGGCAGGATGCGTTCAATTTCCTTCAGCGCCGGGCCCGGAACGACAAAGGAGATTTCCGGCGGCGGCAGCTCGAGCTTTTCGCGCCGCAGCGCCAGGCGGTAGCCGTCGACCGCGACCATGGTGAGCGATTCGTGTGTGCACTCGAAGAGGCAGCCGGTATGAATGGGCTTGTTCTCATTTTCCGAAACGGCAAAAATCGTTTCCGAAATCATGCTTTTCAGCGTCTTGGCGCTCATGCGAAGCAGCGCGCCGCCGCGCCCGACCTCCGGCAGCTCCGGGAATTCGTCCGCCGAAGAGGCGATGATGTTAAAGGTCGTCACCCCGCAGCTGATCGTCGTCATGAGCTTGTCGTCGACGGAGACGGTGATGACATCGTCGGGCAGCTTGCGGATGATGTCGCCGAAAAGCCGCGCGTTCAGGCACACCGCGCCTGGCTCCGCTACATCCGCGCTGACAGGATATTGGATGCCGGTCTTCAGGTCGTAGCCGGAGTGGATCACGCCGCTTTCCGTGGCGGAGAGCAGCAGGCATTCGAGCGCCGAGATCGTCGTCTTCGTGGATACGGCGCGCGAAGCGACGGAGATCGCTTCCTGCAGGATCGCCTTTTCACAGGAAAATTTCATACTTTTTAGCCTCCCGTGGTTCTAAATGGTTTCGTAGTATCATAGGATAGTTATTTATAGTAATAGTAGTAGTAGTGTGGAAAGTGTGGAAATGTCGGAAAATGGCTGCGGCCCTAAAGCCGGGGCGTTCACAGCCCGTCTGGGGAAAAGCCTGTCCATTTCCACAGTGCGTTTTGGAAAGAGGGCCTGTCCACAGCTTATCCCTGTTGATTACACAGTCCGGTGTGGATAAGTCTAGGGAATTTGTGGATGACGGGGAACGCGTCTGATGCGTGTTTTGCGTGTGGCGCATGGCCTGCTGCGGGTGGGATCCTCACATGTCCTTCAGGGTATGGGCTGAGGGAAATGACAGGATGGATATACATGTCATCGTGAGCGCGTCCTTCTACATACGGGATTCTTCGGCCTGACGGCCTCAGAATGACAGTTGCCTTGTCATCCTGGGCGGAGCGAAGGATCTTGTGCGTCAATCAGAGCGCGTCCTTCTAACATACGGGATTCTTCGTCACTTCGTTCCTCAGAATGACAGTTGCCCTGTCATCCTGAGCGGAGCGAAGGATCCCGTGCGTAGAGCGGTGAGCTTCGCCAATTTGCGGCGCTGTATGTAGTCACGCCTCCCGACGCGCCGCTGCCGGGTCGACAATTTCTCCGTCTCGCTATGCCAGCGCGAGCGCTGCGCGCTCTTCCTGACACAGCTCGCTGCGCACTTGTCTCCCCTGCGGCACTGCTCGGCGCTCTAACCTGGAATCGCGCTCGCGCACACAGTACGCGACCGTGACTGCCGCAACAGTCACCGCGATTAGTCGTCACGCCTCGCACGCTTCCACGGGCGGGTCGATATCTTCTTCGCCTCGGCATGCCAAATTGGCGCTTCGCCCCATTTGTCACGCCTCGCTGCGCAGATATCTCCCCTGTGGAAACGGCTCGGCGCTGGTTACAGATTCTTAATATTGCTCATCAGGTCTTTGACGTTGTGACGCGTTTCCTCACTGGTGCGCACGAGCTCCTCGATCTTGTTGATCGAGTGCAGCACCGTCGTGTGGTCGCGCTTGAACACCTGCCCGATCATCGGCAGCGACAGGTCCGTCAGCTCGCGGATGAGGTACATCGCCATCTGCCGCGGCATGACCGTGTCCTTGCTGCGCGAGAGGCTGTAGATCTTGTCCGGCGTGATGGAGTAGAATTTCGCCGTTTCCCGCACGATGTACTCCGGCGTCGGCTTGATGCCCGGGTTCTCGCGCATCAGGTCGCGGATGGCCGCGTTTGCAAGGCCGATATCGATCGGCACGCCCATCAGGTCGTGCTGGGCCTGGATCTTCTTCACCGCGCCCTCGAGCTGGCGCACGTTGGAGGCGAGTGTCTTTGCGATATGCTCGCTCACCTCGTCCGGCAGCTCGAGCCGCAGCCGCTCGGCCTTGGCGCGGATGATCGCGCGCCGCGTCTCGTAATCCGGCGGCTGGATGTCCGCGATCAGGCCCCACTCAAAGCGCGTGCGCAGCCTGTCCTCCAGCGTCGCGATCTCGTTCGGCGTCCGGTCGGAGGTCAGGACGATCTGCTTTTTCGCCTCGAACAGCGCGTTGAAGGTGTGGAAAAACTCCTCCTGCGTGCTCTCCTTGCCGGCGATGAACTGAATGTCGTCCACGAGCAGCAGGTCCGCCATGCGGTATTTGTTGCGGAAATCCGACACCGTGCCCGTCTGGATGGAGGAGATCAGCTCGTTGGTGAAGTCGTCTCCCTTGACGTATACGATGCGGTAGTGCGGCCTGTCCAGGCGGATGACGCCGGAGATGGCGTACAGCAGATGCGTTTTCCCCAGGCCGGAAGGGCCGTAGATGAACAGCGGGTTGTACGTCGAGGCCGGGTTTTTGGAAACGGCGACGGCCGCCGCGTGCGCGAAGCGGTTGGACGAGCCAACGACAAACTCGGAGAAGGTGTAGGCCATGTTTTCCTCCGACTTTTCCGGCACGGGCGTGGACTTGTACGCCTCAAGCTCCGCGTCGCCGCAGAGGATCTTGATCTCCAGATTGTCGGTAAAGAGCAGCTCCCCCGCCGTGCGTTTGAGCAGATCGAGGAACCGGTCCTGCAGAATCGAGCGCTTGAAGGGCACGGGCGTGTAGAGGATGAGGACATTGTCTTTCAGGTCGACGATGCTCGCGTCGGTAAACCAGGTTGAGATCGTGACCGGGGTCAGATCGCGCTCGAGCATCGAGAGGATCTTGGCCCAGAGATCGGCGGGAACGTTCATATCAAAGATGACCCCCAAAATAAGAAGTGGAAAAAATGAAAAAAACCGGGAAACAGGCGCGGGCATACGCCCCGCGCCGAAAAAAGCGGTATAAGCGCGAAATTCCGTTTTGGGAAAAAAACGGTTGATGCAAAATGAAAAAAACGATGATATACTATACTGGCTGTATGGTACTGGCTATATGGTTGTATGCCTGTATGGTCCGGCGGGCCGTGCTGCCTGTCATTCTGGGGCCGTAAGGCTGATAACCTAAAGGTCACATGAGAATCCCGTGTGTAGGAGGGGCATTTCCCGACAGACCGCCGTTCTACGGACGGGGTCCTCGCGTGCCCCGGAGGGGTATCGCTTCGCTCAGGATGACAGCGTAACTGTCATTCTGAGGCCGTAAGGCCGAAGAATCCCGTATGTAGGAGGACGTACTCCGATTAACAAGGCCTTCTTGTTCCACGTACGGGATCCTTCGCTGTCGCTCAGGATGACACGTAAACTGTCATTCTGGGGCAAATACGCGACCGCTGCCGGGGGCAGAAAAAGGGAGCGTGTTTGCGGAGGAGAGAGGGAGCGGAAGAAAGCCCGTTAGGGCGACGCGCCGCGACCTTCTCGACGAGTGGGCAGAACGCAGTGACGAAGAATCCCGTCTGTAGGAGAACATGCTCCGGTAACTCACTGTTCCACACCCGGGGTCCTCGCGTGCCCCGGAGGGGTATCGCTTCGCTCAGGATGACGCACGCTTTGTCATTCTGAGGCGCGAAGCGCCGAAGAATCCCGTCCGTAGAAGTACGTGCTTAGGCTGAATGCCACTCTAGCCCGGATTCCTCGCGTGCCCCGGGAGGGGCATCGTCGTTTCACTCCCCAGGATGACAGTAAAGGGCAAAGCCGCTTCGCTCTGCGCCCGGGCGCCTTTATCGCTCTGTTTTTCAGAATAACTGACGCACCTATGCAATCCACCCATGCGCGCAAACCACTCCCCCGCATCCCCATCCAGGCCGCGCAGCCTGCCGCCCGCGGCAGAGCGGCAATTACAACGGGCGCGCCGCGCCCTTTCAGGAGGAAGTCACAGGATATGACCACCGATCACAAGCCGTCCGTTCTCAGCCGCGTCAACCGCGTGTTTCTCATCGTTTATTACGCCGTCACGCTCGCAGCCCTCGCCTGGTGCATCGCGCAGGGAGAGAGCTACCGCGCCCTGCAGGCCGCGGCCGCGCTCGTGCTGCCGGCAGTGCCGCCGGCGCTGCAGCGCATCTTCCGGCTGCAGCCGATCCCGCTTTTTGCGCTTCTTTTCAACGCCTTCGTCTTCTGCGCGGTCACGCTCGCGTCCGCGCTGCGCTTTTACGACCTTGTGCCCTTTTACGATAAGATCCTCCACTTCTTCTCCGGCGTACTCATCTGTGCGGCGGGTTTCGCGGTGTACTGCATGATGCGCCGCCGCCGCGGCCTCGACCGATCGGAAGTGGCGCTCGCGTGTCTGTTTGCGCTCTGCTTTGCCATGGCCTCCGCCGTCGCGTGGGAGATTTACGAGTACGTCCTCTCCCTCTTCGGCCCTGACCCGCAGATGGTCGCCCTCACCGGCGTGACGGATACCATGCTCGATATGATCCTGTGCACTGTGGGCGCGCTCGTGACCGTCTTCTTCGTGCGCCGCTCGCTCGTGCGCGGCGCACATGGCCGCCTTTCCCGCCTGACTGAGCCGGACCTGCCCGGAAGCAAAGCGCCGGAGGAGGGAGAGCGGTGACCGAGCTTTCGCCGCGCGAGCGGCATCGCATCGCGCCCCTTTTTGACCATACGGAGGAAACGATGGTCCGCTCCTGCCTCGACGGCATGATGGGCCGCGCGTGGGCCGACCGGGCGGATACGCCCGCCTGCGCGCAGATCGTCACGGCGGATTTCTGCTTTTTTGCGGGCGATGCGTCCGCGCCGGGCGCGAGCGCCCTCGTGCGCAATATCCCGCCCCGTATCCCGAATGATCTTCTCATCTTCGCCGCGCCGGACGAGGGGTGGGAGCGGCTCATCGGCGATGCTTACCCGGACGCCGCGCGGGGCGAGCGCTACGCGCTCAAACAAGAGCCGGACTGCTTCGACCGCGCGCGCCTGCTTGCATATGCGCAGGGCCTCGGCCCGGAATATGCGCTCGTGCCGATCGGCCCGGCGCTTTACCACGCGCTTTCGCACGCGGCGTGGAGCCGCGACCTCGTCGCTTCATTTGCCGGCGCGCGCGACTATGCCGCGCGCGGCATCGGATATGCGGTGCTTTACCGCGGCGTGCCCGTGTGCGGGGCGTCGTCCTACACCGTCTACCGCGGCGGCATTGAGATCGAGATCGACACGCGCGGGGATTTCCGCCGCCGCGGCCTTGCGCTGGCCTGCGGGGCGAAGCTCATCCTCGCCTGCCTTGCGCGCGGCCTTTATCCGAGCTGGGACGCGGCCAGCCGCGCTTCCCTCGCCCTCGCCGGGCGGCTGGGATACCGCTTCAGCCACGCTTACCCCGTCTGGTTTGTCCGCCGGGGCTGAGGTGCGCGCAATACGCGCTTTTTGTCGAAATCGGGCCCGATGCGGGCGTTTCGCGCGTTTACAGGACGTATCAACTGCCGGTTTACCTGATGAAACTGTTTGTCGCTTGCAATGCCCCGCCGCGTGTGATACGATGCTCCCATCAGACAGTGATGGAGGGATATCTCTGTGAAAAAGCAAACGTTTGGAATGCTCGTCGCATCACTCAGAAAACAAAAAGGAATGACCCAGCTGGACCTGGCCGCCAAAATGGGCGTGACCGATAAAGCCGTGTCAAAGTGGGAACGCGATCTGTCCTATCCCGATGTGGGTTCGCTGCCCAGACTCGCTGAGGTCTTCGGCATATCCGTCGACGCGCTCATGCAGGTCGAGCCGCGTGCGCAGACGGAGGAGGGCAAAGAGGAAACGGCGCGTCTGATCGATCTGATCTGCAAAGCCGTCGCGCTGGCAATGGGCGTGGCGCTTTTCGTCCTGTCCATTCTGAAGCAGATCGACCTTTATTCCGGCTTCGGTATGGTGGGGATCGGCCTGGCCTGCCTGGCGGTCTCCCTGCTTGCAAAAAAAGAGACCACCTGACCATTTGGTCTCTGCCCGCCGTTTTACGGCCGGGCTCCGCGCGCCCCGGAGGAACATCGCTCCGCGCAGGATGACAGGATACCTGTCATTCTGAAGCGCGCAGCGCCGAAGAATCCCGTCCGTAGAAGGGCGCGCTTCGGCAGACGGCCGAGATCCTCGCGTGCCCCGCAGGGAATACCGACCGGCTGCGGCGCGTCGGGAGGCGTGACTAAGCTGAAGGATGCCCTTTTGGGCGCTGCCGAGCGACGATTCCGACGAGTGGGCAAGTCGCTATCGCTCAGGATGACACCTTTCCCCTGTCATTCTGGGGCAAATACGCGACCGCCGCCGGGGGCGGAAACAGGGAGCGTGTTTGCGGAGGAGAGAGGGAGCTGAAGGAAGCCCATTAGGGCGACGCGCCGCGACCTTCTCGACGAGTGGGCAGAACGCAGGCCGAAGAATCCCGTCCGTAGGAGGGCGCGCTTCGGATGAATGCCGCTCTCCGGCCGGGATCCTCGCGTGCCCCGGAGGGGTATCGCTGCGCTCAGGATGACAGGTAAACTGTCATTCTGAGGAGTGCAACGACGAAGAATCCCGGGCGTAGGAGGATGTACTCCGACAGAGTGCCGTTCTACGCACGGGATCCTCGCGTGTCTGACTGAGTCCTCCGTTCTACGGCCGGGATCCTCGCGTGCCCCCGAGTGGGCAAGTCGCTGACGCTCAGGATGACAGCGCGGACACCGGAATACAAGCAGAGGCGCCGCATAAGCGGCGCCTCTGCCCTTTTATTCATCCGTGTCTCGGCGTTCCCACGTCAAAACGCTATTTCACATAATCGAACGCAAACCCGTACAGGTCGACCGTGTCGCCCTCCTGGATGCCCATCTCCTCGAGCTTTTCAAAAAGCCCGGCCTTCTGCAGCGAGCGCTCGAAGTACATGCGCGACTCGTAATCGTCGAAGTTGATCGACCCCATCAGCCGCTCGAGCCAGATGCCCTCGGCGATGTACACCCCGTCGTGCACCTCGATCTTCGTGCGCTCGACGTCCTCGCGCGTGACCTCCGGCGCGACGTATTCCGCCTCGTACACCTGCACGGGCGGCAGCTCCTGCAGAAGCTTCCACGTCTCGTTCATCAGCTCGCGCACACCCTCGCCCGTCGCGGCGGAGATCTCCATGAATTTCATGCCCTTCGCCTCGACATGCGCGCGCAGCGCGTCGATCAGCGTGCGGTCCTCGATGATGTCGGTCTTGTTCGCAGCAACGATCTGCGGACGCGAAGCGAGCGCGGCGTCGTAGCGCCTGAGCTCCTCGTTGATCGTCTCGAAATCCTCCACCGGGTCGCGCCCCTCCGAGCCGGATGCGTCGACGAGGTGGATGTGCATCCTGCACCGGTCGATGTGCCGCAGGAACGCGTGCCCCAGGCCCGCGCCCTCGCTTGCGCCCTCGATGATGCCCGGTATGTCCGCGATGACGAAGCTCGCGCCCTCGCCCATGCCCACGACGCCGAGGTTCGGCGTCAGCGTCGTGAAGTGGTAGTTCGCGATCTTCGGCCGCGCCGCCGAGACGACGGAGAGCAGCGTCGACTTGCCCACATTCGGGAAGCCGAGCAGCCCCACATCCGCCAAAAGCTTCAGCTCCAGACGCAGCTCAAGGCTCTCGCCCTTGTAGCCGTTTTTTGCAAAACGCGGCGCCTGCCGCGTCGGCGTGGCGAAGTGCGAGTTGCCCCATCCGCCGCGCCCGCCGCGCGCGGCGACATACGCCTCGTCGTCCGACATGTCCTTGATGATCGCGCCCGTCTCGGCGTCGCGCAGAAGCGTTCCGCGCGGCACGCGGATGACAAGGTCCTTCGCGTCGCGCCCAGACATGCGCTTGGGGCCGCCGTCGCCGCCTTTGTCGGCAATGTACTTCTTTTTATACTTGAAATCCAGCAGGGTCGAGAGGTTGTCGTCCACCTTGAAGACGATATTGCCGCCGCGCCCGCCGTCGCCGCCGTCCGGCCCGCCCGCGGCGACATATTTTTCCCTGTGAAAGTTCACTTTTCCGTTTCCGCCGTCGCCGGCGATGACCCTGATCTTCGCGACATCAATAAACATCCGTCTCACCCTTTTTCGTATATCTTGTTGAATCAACAGTCCGCGCCCGCCGTCGCGTACATCGCATTTTTGCGCACGGAATCCTCTGCAAACGGAGATTCATTCCCCCGCTGCATGCCCTGCGCCGGCGCAATCGGCGGTAGCCTGTTCCCGTCAATCAAAACAAGTGCCAGCACTTGTTTTGTGTGCGTTTTCATACTGAAAAAACCCGAACACATGATAAGTGTCCGGGTTTTCATCTGCACTTATTTTACTGCTCGATCGCGTAAACGGAGACCTGCTTGCGGTCGCGGCCGACGCGCTCAAACTTGACGCGCCCGTCGACGACGGCGAACAGCGTATCGTCGCTGCCGATCTTAACGTTGTTGCCCGGATGGATCTTCGTGCCCCTCTGGCGGACAAGGATGTTGCCGGCGAGGACGAACTGACCGTCCGCACGCTTCACGCCAAGGCGCTGCGCCGCGGAATCACGGCCGTTTTTTGTAGAACCAACGCCCTTCTTGTGGGCGAAAAACTGTAAACCGATCTTTAACATTGCGTTACACCTCCAAAACTTCGATATGATCCGGATATTCTTCTCTAAGCTCCGTCAGATAAACCATCAGCGCGGTGAGCTGGGTCTGCGCCGCTTCTGCCAGCGTGCGGCCGAGCCCGTCCGGCAGCGAGATCTTCAAAAAAGCGTCCGCATCTCTCGTCTCCACGTCGAGCGCGATGCCCAGAACCTCGCTGAGCGCGCACTCCGTCAGTCTGACGGCGCTTGTCACGGCGGCGCACACGATGTCCTCGCCCTCGCAGGCAAAGCCGGCGTGCCCTTCCGCCTCGAAGCCCGTAAGGACTCCGTCTGCGTTATGAAACCTTACGGCAGTCATGCCTTACGCCTTGATCTTCTCGATCTGCACCTTCGTGTAGGGCTGTCTGTGGCCCTGACGACGGCGGTAGTTCTTCTTGGAGTTGTACTTGAAGACGAGGATCTTCTTCTTCTTGCCGGTCTTGACAACGCGGCCTTCCACGCTCGCGCCCTCGACGGTGGGAGCGCCGATCTTTAAGTCAGCGCCATCGCCCACGGCGATGACTTCGTCAAAGGATACCGCAGCGCCGTCTTCCATGCCGAGCTTTTCGACATAAACGACGTCGCCTTCCTGCACCTTGTACTGTTTGCCGCCGGTCTTGATAATTGCGTACATCCGGTAGCACCTCTCTTTCTTATAATAGAGTCACGCTCTCGAGGCAGGCGCAAGCGCCGTTTCAGCCTTTTCAATGCGGGCTTTAGTAGTTTATCACCGATTTGTCAAAATGTCAATGAAAATTCGCAATTTAACGTGTTTTTTCTTCCGTTAAGCGGCGCAAAACGCACTGCGCTTACGCGCGCTGCAGCCGCGCGGCCTTGAGCGTGTTTTTCAGCAGCATTGTGATCGTCATCGGTCCTACGCCGCCGGGAACAGGCGTGATGTACGCGGCCTTTTCCTTCACCGCCTCAAAATCCACGTCGCCGCACAGCTTGCCGTTCTCGTCGCGGTTCATGCCCACGTCGATGACCGTGGCGCCTTCGCGCACCATGTCCGCGGTGATGAACTTTGCCTTGCCGACCGCCGCAACGAGGATGTCCGCCCGGCGCGTCACCTCCGCGAGGTTGCGTGTCCGCGAATGGCACATCGTCACTGTGCCGTTTTCATGCAGCAGCATCATGGCCTGGGGCTTGCCGACGATGTTCGAGCGCCCGACCACCACGCACTCGCGCCCCTCGACAGGGATGTCGTACGCATGCAGAAGCTCCATCACGCCTGCCGGCGTGCAGGGGAGAAAGTCGTAGTCGCCGATCATGATGTGCCCCACATTGACCGGCAGGAATGCATCGACGTCCTTTTTCGGGTCGATGTGCGAGACGATGAAGTCCTCGTCCAGATGCTTCGGGATCGGCGACTGGATGAGGATGCCGCTGATCTTCGCATCCGCGTTCAGCCGCGCAACGAGCGCGAGCAGCTCTTCCTCCGTCGTCGCCTCCGGCAGCGCGTATTCCTCACTGTAGATGCCGCACTCCTCGCACGCACGCTTTTTGTTCCTCACATAGACCTTCGAAGCCGGGTCCTCCCCGACGATAATTACCGCCAGGCCCGGCACGATGCCTTCGCTCTTCAGCGCCGCGACCTCCTCGCGGATGCGCGCGCGCACCTCGCCGGATACTTTCTTTCCATCAATCAGTACTGCCATCTTACAGATCCTCCCGTTTTTCATCCGCCGGTGCATCCTGTGCTTCGTCCGGCGTATCTGCAGCCGCCTCCCCGGCGGATTCACCGGACGGCTCCGCTTCCGCCGCCGTTTCCGCCGCGCCGCCGGTGCTTTCGGCATCCGCCGCAGGCTCTGTGACCGCGGCCTTCGGCGTGTAGGCGAGCGCCGTCACTTCCTCCACGTCGTGCACCTTGAACATCCAGTTGTAGATGAGCAGCGCCAGGCCCACGATGAAGGAGGCAAAGCCGACGAACTGCGACACGCGCATGTTCGTGCCGAAAAAGTACAGGCTGTCGGTGCGCAGCCCTTCGATAAAGCCGCGCCCCAGGCCGTACCATGTGATGTACATCAGGCAGATCTCCCCGCGGAACTTCCTGTGCTTTTTGGAGTAGAAGTGGATCAGCACAAAGCCCAGCAGGTTCCACAGCGATTCATAAAGGAACGTCGGGTGGTATCCCACCGCAAGGTCGGCCGACTCGGGCGAATAGGTGATGACCATCCGCCAGGGGAGCGTCGTCTCGCCGCCGTGCGCCTCACAGTTGACAAAATTGCCCCAGCGGCCGATGATCTGGCCGATCAGCAGGCCCATCGCGCCCAGGTCCGCCAGCGCGCCGAATTTCACATGCCGCACCTTGCAGAAGACCGCGAGCGTCAAAAGCGCGCCGATCACGCCGCCGTAAATGGCCAGGCCCCCCTCCCATATGTAGAGCATGGACAGGGGGTCGTCGCGGTAAAGGTCGAAGTTGAAGGTGACATAGTACGCGCGCGCGCAGATGATCGCCACCGGCGTCGCCCAGAGCATCGCGTCGATGACAATATCCTCGTTCAGGCCGAAAGAGGGCGCACGGCGCAGGACATAAAGCGCTGCCAGGAGAAAGCCCGCCGCGATGATGATGCCGTACCACGCCACGCCGCGCCCGAAGAGGGTAAACGCAACGGGGTTCATTTCAAGTGAGATGTTCCCAAGCCCGGGAAAGATCACAGTTGGAAGCATAAAGCGTTCCTTCCTTTCACATCTGGAATTTTCAACGATCCGCCCGAACGGGCGGAAAAGAATACAAAATAAACAGCCGCAGACTGTCCGGCGCGCATCGGCAGTGAAAGCGCTTTGAAGGTGTGCGATCCTCCGGTGCGCTCCTGTCATCCTGAGCGGCACTCTGTCATCCTGAGCGAAGCGATACCCCTCCGGGGCACGCGAGGACCCCGTCCGTAGAACAGCATTTTACCGGAGCAGGTCCTCCTACATCCGGGATTCTTCAGCGCTGCGCGCTTCAGAATGACAGGGTAGCTGTCATCCTGAGCGGGCCTGCTCTCCCAACTCTGTCATCCTGAGCGTCAGCGATACCCCTCCGGGGCACGCGAGGACCCCATCCGTAGAACGGCGAGTTACCGGAACACATCCTCCCCCGCCCAGTATCCTTCAGCGGGGAACGCTCCATCGACCGCCCGCTGGCAGCGGCGGCCCTCCTGTGCCGGCAGGCCCCTTACGCCGGCTCTACGACCGACAGCGCCGCGCGGCGTTCCGTCACGAGCGCGGCGATAAACGCGCGCACGTCCTCCGCCGTGATGCTCTCATACTCCGCCGTAAAATCGAGCACGTTTTCCGCGCCGGCAAAATACGTCTGCACCTGTCCGATGCACAGCGCCTCAAAGCTGTCCGCCCGGCGCACGCGCATGCCGTAATAGCTGCGCCGCACCCGCTCGAAAAGCGCCGCGTCCACACCCTCGTGCGCGATGCGCGCCCCCTCGGCGAGCACCATGTCGCGCACCGCGCCGGGGTTGGCGCTCTCGCCCGCGGCGAGCAGCACCGCCGTCTCGGGGAACATCTCATACCCCGCCTCGAAATTGCGGTTGATCAGCCCGCGCTCATAAAGCGCTTCGTACAGCGCGCTCGACGTGCCGAGAAAATACTCCGTGGCAAGCTCGCCCAGCATCTGCCTGCGCACGCCGCGCGCGCCCTTCGCCTGCGCGTCCTTGAAGCCCAGGCTCATCACCGGCATCGACACCGCCATTTTCCGGCGGATCTCGTGCAGGCGGGCCTCCTCCGGCTCGTTCCCGTAGTGGCGCTCGACCGTCTCCGGCGCCTTTTTCGTCAGGCGCTGCGCCATTTCGACGATCCTGTCAAGCTCGGCGTCGCCTGCGACGACGAGCACCATGTTGTTCGGGCTGTAAAAGGCCCTGTGGCAGCGGTACAGAAGCTCCTTGTCGATCTTCCCGATGCTTTCCACCGTGCCGATGATCGACTCGCGCACCGGGTGCTCATGGTAAAGGGCGTCGAACATATTGCAGAAGGCCACCCAGTCGGGCGTGTCCTCCACCATGCCGATCTCCTGACCGATGATGCCCTGCTCTTTCTGTACGTTCTCATCGGTGAAGTACGGGTCCGTCACAAAGCGCAAAAGGATCTCGAGGTTCTCATAAAAGCTGTCCGCGCACTCGAAGTGATACGCCGTCATCACGTTGGAGGTAAAGGCGTTGGGCGACGCGCCCGTGCGCGCGTACTTCTGCAGGGCGTTCTCGTCCTTCTGCTCAAACACTTTGTGTTCGAGGAAGTGCGCCACGCCCGCCGGCGTCACGCCGCGCTCCCCTTCAAAGGTAAAATCGCTGTCCACCGCGCCGAAATTCGTCGCGAACACCGCGTAGTATTTTGAAAACCCGCGCTTGGGGAAGAGGAAGATCCGCAGTCCGCTCGCAAGCGTCGCCGACTGGATCGCATTTTCGTCAAAGGGTTTTTTCATGCTCATTTCGCGCCCTCCTTCCCGGTGAGGAAATAAACTGTGTCGAGGCTGACGCGCCGCGCGGCCGCGGCGGCCTCCTCCCGCGTCACGCGCCCGACGCGCGCGGCGAACGACTCCAGCGACCCGGGCAGCTCCCCGACCGCCTGCGTCAGATAGTACTCCTCCATCCGCAGCGGCGCGTCCGCCGCGGTCAGCAGGTTCGCGCGCACGGTTTTCACCGCGGTGTCGAACTCCGAATCCGTAAAGCGCCCGCCTTTCACGTCCTCCAGCTGGCGGAGGATCTCGTCCTTCGCCGTGGCAAAGCTGGCGATCTCAATGCCGGAATTGACCGCCATCGTACCTGTGAGCTTATCCAGCGCGCTGGAAGCGTAGTAGCACAGCGACATCTCCTCGCGCACCTTGAGGAAGAGCTTCGACGCCGTCGAACCGCCGAAGATGGTGTTCGCCACGACGAGCGCCGGCCAGTCCGCGTCCTTCGCCGACATGCCGCACACCAGCCCGAGCGCGAGCTTCCCCTGCGTCACGTCGAGCGCCTCGGTGACGTACTCGGGCGCGCGCGCCGGCTTTTGAAGCATCTTTACCGGAACGGGGCGGATCTCGCCGCGCGCCGCGCCGTCGAAGATGTGCGAAAGCGTCTCGCCCGCCTCGTCGGCGCTGCGCGGCCCGCAGTAGAAAAGCTCCACCGGCGCGGTCTCAAGCATGCGCCGGTAAAGCGCGTATACGCCCTCGTTCGTCAGCTTTTCCGCGCTCTCGCGCGTGCCGAATTCCGACAGGCCCGCCGCGTCGCCCGCGAACATGATCTCCCGCGCGCGTTTTGCCGCGTACAGGCGCTTGTCGTTCATCTGCGCGCCG
>CAKTWY010000049.1 GCA_934630445.1 uncultured Eubacteriales bacterium | reverse complement strand
AGAGGATGAAGCGCCGCTCGTTCCGCTTTGCAAGGAATATGCACAGTGGCTTGACTAAGAGAAGCGCTTTTACAGGAATTCAGCCAAAAGGAGCTGCCGCACTCAGGTGCGGCAGCTCCTTTTTCATGTCAGATTGTTATGTCTGCGGGCGGAACCTCAGTGCTTGCCGGAATAAAAAGCGCGGCGGATGAAAAAGACGCCCCAGGCAAGAGCGCAGCCGGTCAGCGCACACACGCCGCCGGCCAGAAGGAAAAGCGCGAACAGACCGCTGAAATCGAGCGGCTGACCGGAAGCCGTCAAGACTTCATACCCGGCCCAGAGAAACAGGAGGACAGCCGGAAGAAGCGCCGCGTGCCGCGCGATGCCGTGCTTCACCTTCCGGATCAGAAGCAGCTGCAAAAGAAAGGCGGCCACCAACGGCAGAATGAAAAAAAGCAGGATCAGATCCATCATGCACCTCGGATTGCTCCGCCTATTTCGCCCCCGGTGCGCGGCCGGCCAGGATCATCCGCGCGACCTGTTCCATGCGCGGGGCAGCGTGTGCAAAAAAGCGGCGGTAGGCCGCGCAGTAATAATTCGTGAGGATGCCGTCCTGCAAGACGCGGTCGCGCCGGCATCCGTTGCGGCACAGGGGCGCGTATGCGCAGGCGCGGCATTTTTCAGGAACGGCGCGGGACGGCGCGAGAAACGCTTCGGCCGCGTCTCCTGTGAGGAGAGAAGCGACGTCATCCGTGAGGATGCTCCCGAGCCGCCATTCGTCATAGGCATAAAAATCACAGGGGTACACGCTGCCGTCGCCTTCGACGACCAGCTGCACGCTGCATACGCCGCGCATGGAACACGCCTCCGGCGCGTGGCCCATGAGAAGGTGGATATAGTTGTCGATATGGCGGATACTGATATACCGGCCGTTTATGTAGTCCTCGTACCACAGGTCGAAAAGCGTGCAGAGATAGGCGGCGTAATCGTCCGGGGAGAGATACGTCCTAGTGGAACCGCGCTCGTCCTCGAGCGGTTCCAGGCAGGGGATAAACTGGAGATAGGAAAAGCCGCTCTTTTTATAAAACTGATAGATCTTGCGGATGTGGCGCGCGGAGTTCCCTGTGACGACGGAGAGGATGTTGAACTGCGCGCGGTGCCGTTCGAGCGTGCGAATGCTTTTCATAACGCGCGCAAAGGTGCCGCTTCCGGTGCGGTCGCGGCGGTTCAGATCGTGGATCTCCCGCGGTCCGTCCAGGGAAACGCCGATCAGGAAATCGTTTTTTGCGAGGAATGCGGCCCAATCGTCGTCGATGGCGTAGGCGTTGGTCTGAATGCAGTTCTGTATGCGCACATTTTTGGTGTTATATTGCTTCTGCAGTTCGATGAGTTTTTCAAAAAACGGGAGCCCGGCGAGCGTCGGCTCGCCGCCCTGAAAGGCAAAGCAGCAGTAATCGTCCGCGTAGGCGAGGCCCTTGCGCACAAGTGTTTCAAGCGTTTCAGGGCGCATCATGCCGGTGCTGAAGGACTCGCGGTTTTCGGCGATGGCGCAGTAGAAGCAGTAGGAACACGTCATATTGCACGCCGAGGAGGCGGGCTTGATGAGAAATGTTACGGGCGGCATGATAGAAGACCTCTTTTCCAATGAGTTTGCAGCAGGTGGGCGCGTCAGACGACGATCAGCGCAAAATCTGTAATCAGGGGCGTGCCGTCCTCTGCAATGGCAAAGGAGATGCGCGCGTCACTGAACGCATCGAGCGAGAGGATGACAAAGTATGCCCCTTCGCGGGATTCGTCGCGCTGCGGCTCGATCACGCGCTCGGGAAGCGCGGCGTCGGTATAATTGCGCAGCTGTGTCAGCTCCTGCGCGCCGTGGAGATTCGTGTTTTCGTTATTTTCCACCACACGCGTCAGCTCGTCGTTCAGCTCCTCGCCTGAAAGCAGGCGCACAATATCATAACGGCCCGCATGCGCCGCAGCGTAAAAACGTACGGAGCGGAAAAGCATGCTTTCGATCTGATCCGGGGAAAGCTCTTCCAAAAGCGGCGCTGAACCGGATTCGATATACGCGATGCGCTCGGAGCCGACTTCGATTTCCCCGTCGCCGAACAGGACGGATTCGAGCGTCGCACGGTTGCCGTGCAGGATGGCGCGCAGCTCGTCGACGTTCTGCGTCTGCTCGAGCACGGTGTCGCCGTATACGCCGGCATTCGCGTAATAGAGCCTGTCGCTATCAGAAAGGACGTCGATCAGCAGGCTGGTGTATGCTTCGACCGATTTGTCGTTGCCGGCGCTGTCTTTATAAGCGATGGGCGGCGCGTCTTCCAATTCCAGCTCGACACAAATGCCGTCCGCTTTTGCCATGTCGACCGCTGCCGCCGCGCCGGCAACGGAGCCGTCCGTCGCGCCTTCCGGCATGGCGGCGAAGAAGGCGGCTGAAAGCTCCTCTGCAAGCGGATCGTCGGCCGGGAGAACGATCTGGCGGCCGAGATAGTACACGTTGACCGCTTTGAGCGCGGCCTCCAGCATTTGTTCCGGCGCGTCCGGAGGAGCAGTCTCGGCCGGAGGCGTCTCCTGTCCGGGCACTGGGTCTGCAGGGGCGGGCGTTTCTGCCCGGCGGCATGCGGATAGAAAAGCGGATAAAAAGCAGACAATACAGATAAGTGCCGCAAGGCGCTTCATATATTCAACCTGTCGTGTCATAAAATCAACCCTTTCCAGCGGCAGAGCGCGCCGCATCTGGTATTGGATAAACCTGTTTGGACGGATATTCAATAGACGGAAGAAACGGCCGTATGGTTTCAGCGTGACCCTGCCGGTAATGAGCAGGGATCTGATGAAATATACCGTTATTACTATAACATTTTGCAAAACACTTATCAAGAATTGGGCAGAGATAACACTTGATTTAGAACAAACGTTCTGGTATAATGATCGGGAGCGTGGATTGAAATATACGAAACAATCGGACGCGTGCTTGGTATGAACGACGCTCCCCACCCGGGGATACACAATGGCAAGGAGGTCAGGCCGGTGCCGAAGTTTGAAGTAGTCAGCGAATATGTGCCCTCGGGCGACCAGCCGAAGGCGATCGAGGCGCTCGCAAGCGGGATCGAGCTGGGGTTTGAGGAGCAGACGCTTCTCGGCGTGACGGGTTCAGGCAAGACCTACACCATGGCGAAGGTGATCGAGCAGGTGCAGCGGCCTACGCTTGTGCTGGCGCACAACAAAACGCTGGCGGCGCAGCTCTGCTCGGAATTTCGCGAGTTTTTTCCGAAGAACGCGGTAGAATATTTTGTCTCTTATTACGATTATTATCAGCCCGAGGCGTACATCGCCTCGACGGATACCTATATCGAAAAGGATGCGAGCGTCAACGACGAGATCGACCGCCTGCGGCTGTCCGCTACGGCATCGCTGCTCGAGCGGCGGGATGTGATCGTGGTCGCGTCCGTCTCCTGCATATACGGCCTGGGCGAACCGGAGGATTTCGCCTCCATGATGGTTTCCCTCCGCGTGGGGGGCGCGCTGGAGCGCGACGAGCTGCTTAAAAAGCTGGTGGCGATCCGCTATGAGCGCAATGACGTCGCTTTTGAACGCAATATGTTCAGGGTGCGCGGGGACACAGTGGATATATGGCCGGCTTACTGGAAGGACACCGCCATCCGTGTGGAGTTTTTTGGGGAAGAGATCGACCGCATTTCCGAGATCAACGCGCTGACCGGCGCGCCGCTCCGGCGTCTGACGAATATCCCGGTCTGGCCCGCGACGCATTATGTCACGCCTAAGGACAAGATGGACGCCGCCATTAAGGAGATCAATCGCGAGATGGAGGAGCGCATCGCCTATTTTGAGCGGGAAAACAAGCTGATCGAGGCGCAGCGCATCAAGCAGCGCACCATGTACGACCTGGAGATGATGCAGGAGCTGGGTTACTGCTCGGGCATCGAGAATTATTCCCGGATCATTGAAGGGCGGCCCGAGGGCTCGCCGCCGCATACGCTGCTCGATTATTTCCCGAAGGATTTTGTCTTGTTTGTCGACGAGAGCCACGTTTCCATCCCGCAGGTGCGGGCCATGTATAACGGCGACCGGGCGAGGAAGACCATGCTGGTGGACTATGGCTTTCGCCTGCCGTGCGCCTTTGACAACCGGCCGCTGAAGTTTGAGGAGTTTGAAAACAGGGTCAATCAGGTCATCTATGTTTCCGCCACGCCCGGGGAATATGAGCGCAGCCGTTCGGCGCAGATCGTGGAGCAGGTCATCCGTCCGACTGGACTGATCGACCCGAAGGTCACGGTGCGCCCGGTCGAGGGGCAGATCGAGGATCTTCTGAATGAAATCCACACACGCACGCAGCGCCAGGAGCGCGTACTCGTCACCACGCTCACGAAAAAGATGGCGGAGGATCTGACGCATTACCTGGAGGGCGCAGGCGTGAAGGTGCGCTATCTGCACCACGATATCGAGACGATCGAGCGCATGGAGCTTATTCGCGATCTGCGCCTGGGCGTGTTCGACGTGCTTGTGGGCATCAACCTTCTGCGCGAGGGGCTCGACTTGCCGGAGGTGTCGCTCGTAGCGATCCTTGACGCGGACAAAGAGGGCTTTTTGCGCAGCGAGACGTCGCTCATCCAGACCATCGGCCGCGCGGCGCGAAACGCCGAGGGCGAGGTCGTGATGTACGCCGATCATATTACGGATTCGATGCGCCGCGCGATCGATGAGACGGAGCGCCGCCGCGCCATCCAGATGGCGTATAATGAAGCGCACGGTATCGTGCCGAAAACTGTCAGCAAGAGCGTGCGCGACGTGATCAAGATATCGGGCGATGCGAAGAGCACGGCCGGCAGGGGCAAACTCAACGTGAAAGACCGCCAGAGGATGATTGACAGTTTGACGAAGGATATGAAGGAAGCCGCGCGGATGCTTGAATTTGAATACGCGGCACAGCTGCGCGATAAGATACGTGAACTTCAGGAGGAAAAAGACGGCTGATGCAGAACAGGATTTTTGTCAAAGGTGCGCGGGAGCACAACTTAAAAAATATCGACGTTGAGATCCCGCGTGATAAACTCGTGGTGCTCACGGGTATTTCCGGTTCGGGCAAGTCTTCACTTGCCTTTGACACCATTTATGCCGAAGGGCAGCGGCGCTATGTCGAGTCGCTCTCGTCGTACGCCAGACAGTTTTTGGGACAGATGGAGAAGCCGGATATCGATTATATCGAGGGCCTGTCGCCCGCCATTTCGATCGATCAGAAGACCACGTCGAAAAATCCGCGCTCCACGGTCGGTACGGTGACGGAGATCTACGATTACCTGCGCCTTTTGTGGGCGCGCATCGGCATCCCGCACTGCCCAAAATGCGGAAAGGAGATCCGTCAGCAGACAGTCGACCAGATCATCGACCAGCTCCTTGCGCTGCCGGCGGGCACAAAAATGCAGATCCTCGCGCCCGTGATCCGCGCGCGCAAGGGCGAATATACGAAGATATTCGACGACGCGAGGAAGTCCGGCTATGTGCGTGTGCGTGTGGACGGCAGCATTTATGACCTGAACGAGACGATCAAACTGGACAAGAATAAAAAGCACAATATCGAGATCGTGGTCGACCGGCTTGTCGTGCGTGAGGACATTGCCAAGCGCCTGACCGATTCCGTGGAGATTGCCACAGGGCTTTCCGGCGGGCTGGTCATTGCGGATGTCATCGATGGGGAGGAGCTTCTCTTCTCGCAGAACTATGCCTGCGAGGACTGCGGCATCAGCATTGAGGAGCTGACGCCGCGCATGTTCTCCTTTAACAATCCTTACGGCGCGTGCCCGGAATGCACAGGGCTCGGAACCAAGCTGGAGTTTGATCCGGACCGAATCCTGGTAAACCGCAATCTCTCCCTCGCGCAGGGGGCCATCCACGCCAGCGGATGGACGAACTGCGAGGATGGAACCATTGCGAACATGTATTATACGGCGATTGCAAAGAAGTATGGCTTTACACTTGATACGCCGGTCAAGGAGATACCGGAAGCAGCGGTCGACGCGCTTTTATACGGTACGAAGGGCGAGAAGCTCAAGGTGTTCTGGAAGCGGGAGAGCGGCGGCGGTACATTCGAGCAGCCATTTGAAGGCGTGATACGCAACTTGGAGCGGCGCCATAAAGAGACGACGAGCGACTACATGCGCGCCGAGATCGAGGAGAGCATGAGTGAACGCCCCTGCCCCAAATGCCGCGGCAAGCGCCTGAAGCCGGAGGCCCTCGCCGTCACCGTTGGCGGCAGCAATATCTGGGATTTCTGCGAAAAGCCGGTGACGAAGGCCATCGCCGCAGTCAACGCGCTGGATCTGAATGAAAAGGAGCGCATGATCGCCGACCGGATCCTCAAGGAGATCCGCGAACGGCTGGGATTTTTACAGAGCGTAGGGCTGGAATATCTGACGCTTGCGCGCGCCTCCGGCACGCTTTCGGGCGGCGAGAGTCAGCGCATCCGTCTGGCGACGCAGATCGGCTCGTCGCTGATGGGTGTGCTGTATATTCTGGACGAGCCGTCCATCGGCCTGCACCAGCGCGATAACGATAAGCTGCTCAATACGCTCAAGCGCCTGCGCGATCTGGGCAACACGCTGATCGTTGTCGAGCATGACGAGGATACGATGCGTGCGGCCGATCACATCATCGATATCGGTCCCGGAGCGGGCATCCACGGCGGCGAGCTGATCGGCGCTGGCACGGCGCAGGAGCTGATGGAAAATCCGCGCTCGGTGACGGGGCAGTATCTCTCGGGGAAAAAGTTCATCCCCGTGCCGCAGACCCGGCGGCAGGGCAACGGAAATTTCGTCACTGTGCGCGGCGCGGCGGAAAACAATCTGAAGAAGATCGACGTTTCCATTCCGCTGGGCACGTTCACCTGCGTGACGGGCGTTTCCGGCTCGGGCAAGTCGTCGCTGGTCAATGAGATCCTGTACAAGCATCTGGCCGCAGAGCTCAACGGTGCGCGATGCAAGGCAGGCGCGCATGAAGCAATTGAGGGCGTTGATTTTCTCGACAAGGTCATCAATATTGACCAGTCGCCCATCGGGCGAACGCCCCGCTCGAACCCCGCGACATACACAGGCGTTTTCAACGACATCCGGGAGCTGTTTGCTTCGACACAGGACGCCAAGACGCGCGGCTATAACGCCGGCCGTTTTTCGTTCAATATCCGCGGCGGGCGGTGCGAGGCCTGCGCGGGCGACGGACTGATCAAGATCGAGATGCATTTCCTGCCCGACATCTACGTGCCGTGCGACGTGTGCAAGGGCAAGCGCTACAACCGCGAGACGCTCGAGGTGCGCTATAAAGGGAAGAACATCTACGAAGTGCTCGATATGACAGTGGAGGAAGCGCTCGGCTTTTTTGAAAGCATTCCGAAAATTTACCGCAAAATCGAGACGCTCAACGACGTCGGCCTGGGCTATGTCAAGCTCGGACAGGCCTCGACAACGCTCTCGGGCGGCGAGGCGCAGCGCGTCAAGCTGGCCACGGAGCTGTCGCGGCGCGCCACGGGCAGGACGATCTACATCCTCGACGAGCCGACGACGGGCCTGCACATCGCGGATGTGCATAAGCTGTGCGAGGTGCTGGACGCGCTGGTGGAGGCGGGGAATACCGTTGTCGTCATCGAACACAATCTTGATGTGATCAAAACGGCGGATTATATCATCGACCTCGGCCCGGAGGGCGGAGACGGCGGCGGACGCATCGTTGCGACCGGAACGCCGGAGGAGATCGCCGCGTGCAAAAAGTCATATACAGGACAGTATTTAAAAAAATATCTGATGCAGGGGAAATAGGCCGCGCGTTCGACGCGCTCATGTCAGGCGGAACGAATGCCGCCGGTCTGGCCAAATCAAACGCCGGGGTAAGACAAGATTGCTTACCCCGGCGTTGCTGTGTAAAAACGTTTTTGCTTTCCAATGAAAAGACAGCGTGCTTATGAATCAAAATCCTGCTTTTCAAAAAGCTGTTCAATCGGAACACCGAGTACTTTTGACAAACCGTACAATTCAATATCCGTTACCGTGCGCTGCTTATCCTCTATCCGGGAAATGGAACCGCGACAAATATAGATCGCCAACATTTCCAGCTTGTTGGATAAGGCTTGCTGACTCAAACCGCGTTTGATACGCAACTCTTTCAGCCTGGATCCGATCATGTTCATTTCTGCTCCGTCAATGATTCTTGCCAAAAGCAACCCTCCCTTGTCTTGACTTAGGACAATGATTAGGGTATACTATGGCCTGAAAAAGCATGTCCTATGACAGGACAAAAAAGAAAATGATTTAGGGAGTGGTTTGAAAATTGCGGTTCAGACAAAAGACAAAAACAGCATGCTGCCGATCGCAGCGGGAGCGATGTTTGCACTCGGCTTTTTATGCAGAGTGCTGATGGGAAATCTAACGCGGATCCCTTTTCTGCTTCTTGCGGTGTCATATGTGCTTTTCGCGGTTGTTTTGTTTGCAAGACAGAAGAACGCATTGATTTTAGCTCCGATTGCGCTGCTGTTTGTATCAAAGTTTTGCATATATGGCTTCGTGTACGGCGGCCTTCAGGTCTATTACTTTCTGGAATTTTTATGTTTGGTATCTTTCTTTATCATTGCGCTTTTGAATATTCAGGGGAAAGGAAAGGCACTGTGGTTTCTGCCGGGGATTTTTGCCGCGCTGAGCGCTGTGAATTCGCTTTTAAATGTACTGAGAATCATCCCCATTATTTTGAGTAATGGCGATTTCCCCGTCCTTCCGCGCATACTGGTAGGCAATCTTGTTGAGCCGATTTTATATGTGGCAGGGATCCTGCTCGCAGCAAAATGGTTTGCAGGAAGCGGCATGGAGAAGAAAACGCCCTGTTCGGGTGCCGGAGCGGAAGAAAGCGTTCCCGCGTACGCGCCACAGTCGGCGGATGGATATTGCAGTATGGCCGTCCATGTCCTGCTCATGTTGCTCACATGCGGCGTTTACAATCTGGTCTGGATTTACCGCGTCACAAAATACTTAAACTGCGTCGAAGGCAATCAGCCGCGAAATGCGACAAATAAATTACTGCTTTGCATGTTCGTGCCGTTTTATTCCATTTACTGGACGTATCAGAGCGCACAGCGGATCGACAAGCTGGCAAAACAAAAGGGGCGTGCTTCAGACATCTCTACGCTTTGCCTGGTACTGGCGATTTTGCTTCCCATTGTACCACCGATCCTGATGCAGGCGAAAATCAATGAGATCGTCGGCGGGCCTGATGAAAGCGCTTCAGCGCCTGCGTATGCTCCGGCATCAACGGCTGCTTACACTCCTGCATCTTCTGCCAATATGAATACCGGTGTTGCGGATGAACTGAAAAAGTATAAGGAGCTGCTGGATAGCGGCGTTATCAGCCGGGAGGAATTCGACGCGAAGAAAAAACAGCTGCTTGGGCTGTAACATATGCCCCTGCTGATAAAAAATTCATATTTGGATAAGGAAAAGCCGGGCCGTTGAGGCCCGGCTTTTTCGTTGATCCGGATTTGATTCTGTGTATGAGCTGCGCTGCGCATGGGGAGCTACACTTTGATCTTTGTCCACTTTCCACTTGCAAAACGGATGGAGTTGATGATCATGCGCGTGAACTGATCCAGTAAAAGACCGAGCCAGGCGCCAATCAGGCCCAGCTGCAGCGGATAACACAGGACCCACGAGACTGCGGTACGCACAAAAAGGATGCTGATCAGAGACGTCAATGCGACAAAGCGCGTGTCGCCCGCCCCGCGCAGGCAGCCGGCCATAATCACACCGGTGGTTTGCGCATGCGTGGTACAGGCAATAATAATCAGGATGCTTGCGCCAAGCTCGATGATCGCAGCGTCGGTTGTGAAAAGCCCGACAAAAAAGCGCCTGCCGAAAATGAAGAGGAAAAATAAAACGGAGGAAACGCCGAAGGCAAAACGCTGGGATGCCTTTGCATATATTTCCGCCATGTCGGGCCGCTTTGCGCCGAGGTTCTGCCCGACCAGGGACGTGGCGGCGATACTGAATCCGTCGCCGAAAGAGAAGGAGAGATTGATGATGTTCATGCAGATCTGGTGTGTCGCAAATGCCATTGTTCCGAGCCCCGCGACAATTTTCGCGTAGGCGAAGAAGCCGACGCGCATGCACATCTGCTCAACAAAAGCGCTGGAAGAAAACTTGAAAAGCCCGCCGACCGTTTTGCGGTCAAAGCGCCAGTCCTGCTTGAGGTTGATATGTAAAAAGCCGTCTTTGCGCAGCAGCGTGCGTACAGCGATCAGAAATGCGACGCAGTTGCCGAGGCTGGTGGCGACCGCAGCGCCGCGCACCTCAAGCCGCGGGAAAAACGCAATACCATTGATGAGCAGATAATTGAAGACAATATTTACGCCGTTGGCGGCGAGGTTTGTCGTCATGGAGATCTTGGTGTTGCCCGCGCCGCGCTGCGCGGCGTTGATGGTCAGTCCCACGGACTGGAAAAAAAGCGACATCATGATGATTCGGAAATAATCCGTCGCGTCCTGAATCGTGTCGGCCTGCGCACCGGCGAACTCCATGATCGGAACGGCAAAATACATCGCCAGGAAAGTCATCACCAGAGAGATGATAACACTGAGCAGGATGGATTGACGCAGGCAGCGGTTCGCACCCTGGTAGTCGCGCTCGCCCGTGCGGCGTGCGATGATGGCGGTAACGCCGACGTTTAAGGACATGATGAGCGCGAGAAAGACGAACTTCGGCTGATTGGTCAGCCCTACGGCGGCGATCGCCTCCGGACCGATGCCGCCGACCATCATCGAGTCCACCGCACCGATCAGGCTGATCAGTACCGTTTCAACCGCCGAAGGCCACGCCACGTCAAGGGTCCTTTTATACACATCGCGTGAGGGCGGAATCGGCCCTACTACGCGGTCGGCTTTTATCATATGCTGCACGGATAAAAATCGCTTGCAAATATCGATGATTCTCACGTCCTTTGCCGGGAGACATACTCCGCGTGTTCCTTATCAGGCAGATGTCCGCTGCCTTTTGGCACAGCGCTCCGCTCTGTTGTCATCGCTGTTTTGCACATGAACAGCGATGTTAAAATCATTGTAACATATACTGTAAAATGTTTGTATGGTGATAACTAAACAAAATAGCCGAAAAGTTTGTGCGATTTGCCCGTGCGCTTGTCAAGTGATATGAACCTGTTTTCGGCCGTGGGGAAACCCTTGCCAAGGCATAGGTTTTGGGATATAATTCTTGCGTATATTATGAGAAAATTTGATTTGCTTCGATATATTCTGTAAAATGCGGATGATTTTTCGTATAAAAGTAGAATATATCACAGATGAGCAAAAGAAGAAAGCGAGACCAAAATGAGAAAAACAAAAATTGTCTGTACACTGGGGCCCTCTACCGATGACGAGCAGGTCATGCGCCAGCTGATGTTCGCGGGCATGGATGTGGCGCGCTTCAATTTTTCACACGCGAGCCATGCGGAGCACAAGGAAAGATTTGACCGCCTTGTCCGCCTGCGCGACGAGCTTGACCTGCCGGTAGCAGCGCTTCTGGATACGAAAGGACCGGAGATCCGCCTGTGCAAGTTCAAAGACGGGAGTGTGCGGCTCAAAAAAGGGCAGCTGTTTGTCCTCACAACCAAGCCGGTGGAGGGCACGTCGGAATGCGTGAGCATCACCTACGAGGGGCTTGCGAACGATGTGCGGGAAGGGTCCGTTATTCTGATTGACGATGGTCTTGTAGAGATGAGCGTGACGGAGGTGCGTCCAGGCGAGATCGTCTGCCGTGTGCATAACGACGGCGTTGTTTCTGACAATAAAGGGGTGAATGTTCCCAACGCAGACCTCTCCATGCCTTATATCAGTCAGAAGGACAGGCAGGATATCATCTTTGCGATTGAAAACGATTTTGATTTTATTGCAGCGTCTTTTACGAGAAGCGCGGCGGATATTCTCGATATCCGAAAGATTTTTGAGGAATATCACCACAATTCCATTCAGATCATTGCGAAAATTGAAAATATGCAGGGCGTGCAGAATATCGATGAAATTATTAAGGTAGCGGACGGTATCATGGTCGCGCGCGGCGATATGGGCGTTGAAATTCCGCTCGAAGAAGTGCCTGTTCTGCAGAAGCTGCTGATCAAAAAAGCCTGCAACGCAGGGAAAGTGGTCATCACAGCGACACAGATGCTGGATTCGATGATGAAAAATCCGCGTCCGACGCGTGCGGAGACGACCGATGTGGCAAACGCTATTTATGACGGCACGAGCGCGATCATGCTCTCCGGTGAGACGGCGGCAGGGCTGTACCCGGTCGAGGCGGTCGAGACGATGGCGAGGATTGCCGTGCGGGCAGAAAACGATATCGATTATATCAAGCGCTTCAAAACGCGTTCAGGCGTGGCAAACCCGGATGTGACAAATGCGATTTCACATGCGACATGCACCACAGCGCATGATTTGAACGCCTCTGCGATCATAACGGTCACAAAGTCGGGCAAGACTGCGCGTATGATTTCAAAATATCGCCCTGCGTGCCCGATTATCGGGTGCAGCATGTCAAAAACGGTCTGCCGGCAGCTGAACCTGTCCTGGGGGATCAAGCCGCTTCTGATGGAAGAAAAAGATACTACGGACTCGCTTTTCGACCATGCGGTCGACAGCGCGGAAAAGGCCGGCGCTGTTTCGCAGGGGGAGCTGGTCGTGATCACAGCCGGTGTGCCGCTCGGTATTTCCGGCACGACAAATATGATGAAAGTCAACGTTGTGGGCCATATCCTCGCTTCCGGCCGGGGGATTACTGCCAAGAGCGCCTGCGCGAGCCTGTGTGTGTGTTCTACAGCGGAGGAAGCGAGACGCCTTTTCAAGGATGGAGATATTCTGGTCGTGCCGCGTTCAACGAACGAACTGCTGCCGTTTTTGAAAAAAGCATCCGGCATTGTGACGGAAGAGGATGGGGTCAACAGCCATGCGGCGATCGTCGGACTGAGCCTTGATATCCCGGTCATTGTCGGCGCGGCGAGCGCTACACGGATCCTCAAGTCCGGCGCGGTCGTTACCATCGACGCTACGCGAGGCGTCGTGTGCAGCAACGCGCTTTGAGTCCGGAGCCCGGATGCCGCATCCGACAGACAGAACAACGGATCGACATGTTGGCATTCTTGATAGAAAAAGGGAACGCCCCGCAGCAATTTTGCCGCGGGGCGTTCCCTTTGCATTTACGCTGAATATAGCGGAGTCGTCAGCTGCGCAGTATCCGGAAAAACATCCAGATCTGAAGGGAGCCGCTATTTATTCCAAGGGTAGACTGGCCGTTCGCGCATCCTCACGCCGGCCACCATGCCGACGGCGGCATACATGGTTACAATGGATGATCCGCCGTAACTGAAAAACGGCAGCGTCAGCCCGATGACAGGCGCAACACCCGCGCACATTGCGATGTTCAGTACGCTCTGGAACAGGAACATGCTTCCGATTCCCACACAGGCGAGAAAGGAGAACGTGCTTTTCGCCTTAAACGAAACATAAAAGATGCGCAGGATCAGAAGCGTCAAAAGCGAAATGATCGCCATACAGCCGATAAAACCGAATTCTTCTCCGCAGACAGAGAAGATAAAATCCGTCCGCTTGGCGGGAAGGAGACTGTACTGCGTCTGCCGTCCCTGTAAAAAGCCCTGGCCCGTAAGCTGACCTGCTCCGAGCGCAATTTTGCTCTGCACGCCCTGGTGCGCCACATCCTTATCAATCGTCGGATCAAACAGGACAAGAATACGCGTTTTCATATATCCCTTCAGCACGTAATTCCACAGCAGCGGAATCGCGGGAATCAGCGCCGCCGCGCCGGAGGCAAACCAGGCCCAGTGCAGCCCTGCGGCAAAAAGCATGGCCACGAAAATAAAGCAGTATGCGAGCGCCATGCCCATATCTCCGGAAAACACAATGATGCATCCGATCACCAGGCCTGCGTGGATGAGAAGCTGCAGCACCGATGAAGGCTTTGACAGCTTTTCACGCAGAAGATTGATATGCTGCGAGAGCGTAAAGACAAAAATAATTTTGCCAAATTCTGCGGGCTGAATGCCGATACCCATAAACCGGATCCAGCTTTTATTGCCCGTGTCTCCGCTGACACCGAAAAAATAGAGCGAGCCGAGAAGAAGAATGTTGAAAACATACAGCCATTTCCAGAGCGGAGAGATGTGATCGATATCGATCAGGGAAGCGATCACAAAGCAGACGAGCCCCAGACCGATCGCAGCGGCCTGCACGACAAGATATTTTTTTGTTTCAAGGCTGTAGGTAGCGGAATAGATGAGAACCAGCCCGAAACCCGAACAAATCAGCGACAGAAACAGCAGATACAGGTCGGTGGTTTTCAGATATTTTCCAATATATTTCATGCAGAACCTCCGGATATGTGTACGGGTGAAGCAGATGCGTGGCAGCATATGCCGTCTCCGACGGCACGCCGTAAAATCTCAGCGCGTCGCTTCAGTGAGGCGATATGCGCGTGGTATAATAACCGCTTTGCGGTTATTATACCACGAAAAGCCCTGTGCCCGCAGGCACGTACGTGGAAATTCGGCTGTGCGCTACGCGTGCACCGCATTTCTGCGTGCTGAATGTTTG
>CAKTWY010000048.1 GCA_934630445.1 uncultured Eubacteriales bacterium | reverse complement strand
GCTTCCAAACGATCCGTGCCTTTGACGGGGAAGCGGCGCTTTGCGCGGTTCAGACGCACGGAGCGCTTGCACTGATCATACTGGACATCATGATGCCGAAGATGGACGGGCTGGAGGTATGCCGCCGTATCAGGGATACGTGCCGGTGCCCGATCCTTTTTGTGACGGCAAAGGGGCGCACGCTCGACACGCTCGTGGGGCTTGAGATGGGAGCGGACGACTACATCACAAAGCCGTTTGTCGTGGATGAACTTGTCGCACGCGTCAAGGCGCATCTCAGACGCGAGGAGCGTTCACACGCGACAGACGGCGACGTGTATGTTATCGGCGAGCTGACCCTCTGCCGTTCGAGTTACGAAGTGATCATGCGGGGGGAACGCGCGCAGCTCTCCACACGGGAATTTGAACTTTTGTGCTTCCTGTGTGAAAATGCGGGCAGAGTACTGTCAAAAGAGGAGATTTTCAGCGGCGTATGGGGCGGAGAATATGGAGATGTCGGCACCGTCGCCGTCCATATCAAAAACCTGCGCGACAAACTGCACCTTGGAAACGACTATATCAAGACCGTCTGGGGTGTGGGCTATAAACTTGTCGCGCCGCACGAGGTGCGCGTATGAGCGTCAGGAGAAAACTGATCCTGATCGTGTTTGGGGCGCTTGTGCTGAACCTTCTTCTGCTGCTGGGATGCTATAATTTGTTTGTATCCGACCGCATGGCCAATCATTTTGACAATATGCAGAAAGAGCTTGACCAGAAGACAGTCGAGATATGCCGCGCGCTGTCGGATGCGGAATCGGCTGCGACGCTTGGGAGCTTCGCGCAGGAAGACGGACACCTCGCTCTCACGCTCGAGACCCTGGACGGGCACATCCTGGCGCAGACGGTGGCTCCGGAGGGGGCGGCGCTCTATCTCAACGCAGTCGCGGGTGTAACGGTGGGCGGCGACGCGTGCATCCTGCGCGCGACAAAATACGTGCCGGTCGATACGGCGTCGCGCATTGTGCCTGTGCGCATGCTGCTGCGCGTGGAAATTGTGCTCATCTGCCTGATTATAGCGCTTGCATCGGCAGCGATCTATCTTTGGTACGTGCGCCCGCTCGAGCAGCTTAAGCAGTTTGTCCTGGGCTACCGTATGGAGGGGCGCATGCCGCCGGCTGCCGCGCGGCGCGATGAAATCGGCCAGCTGCAGAATGCGTTTTCCGCGCTGGCGGAAGAGCTCGCGGAGGAAAAACGGCTGCAGACGCGTATGATCGCCTCCATCTCACACGATATCAAAACGCCGCTCACTTCCGTCATGGGCTATGCGGAACAGCTGAAAAAGAAAAAGCTCCCGCCGGAACGGCAGGAGAAATACATCGGCATTCTTTATGCGAAAGCGCGCACGATCCGCGATATTATCGACGAGTTCGACGAATATTTGAGCTGCAATCTGGAAAGCAGCCTCAAGCTGCGCCGTGTGACGGCGGATGAGATCATGGAAATGCTGCGTGACGATTATGAAGAAGAGCTTGCAGGCACGCTTGCCGTCCGGTGCGCGTGCCCGGACGCGGTGACCGACGCGGACATGGTCAGGCTGCGCCGTGTGTTTGACAACCTGATTATGAACAGCCGCCGGCATGCGTGCGAGCGGCCGCTGCGGATCGAAGCCGGCTGTATAGAAGAGCGCGGCAGGCTCGCATTTTCCGTTGCGGACAATGGCTGCGGCGTGGAGGAGGAGAGTCTGGAACATATTTTCGATCCGCTTTATACCACCGACGCCGGCCGCAGAGTGGCGGGGCTGGGCCTGGCGATCTGCCGGGAGATCATCTGTGCCCACGGCGGTACGATTCATGCTGAAAACAACACGATGGGCGGCCTTACCGTGCGCTTTTTCCTGCCGCTTGCGGCAGAAGGGGAGGGGCGGAGATGACGGAATATACCATCCTCCGTGCGCGGCGCAAAACAGTGGCGATCCATATCACGCGTGAAGGAAACATTGAGGTGCGCGCGCCGTATGCCGCCCCGCGCGCCCAGATCGACCGCTTTGTACAGGAAAAGGCGGGATGGATCGCCCAAAAGCAGGCCGAGATGAGAAGGCGCATCGCCCTGCGCCCCGCGCGCGGCTTCCTGCCCGGGCAGACGTTGCCGCTTTTCGGGAAGGAATATCCAGTCGAAGATACAGACGCGGCGCACGCGTCGTTTGACGGCGTGCGCTTTCAGATGCCACGAGGCCTTGCGGCAGAAGGCCGCGCCGCCGAGGCGGAGCGGCTGTACCGCGCGCTCGCGCGCAGCAGGGTGCAGGAAGCGGTCACGCGCTACGCACCGCTTGTTGGCGTGAGACCGCGGGGCGTGCGCATCAGCGGAGCGAGGACGCGGTGGGGCTCGTGCTCGGCGAAGGGGTGGCTCAACTTCAGCTACCGGCTGATGTTCGCGCCGGAGGCGGCGGTTGATTACGTCGTGGTGCACGAGCTGACGCACCTGGTCGAGCACAACCATTCAAGGCGCTTCTGGACAGCGGTGGAGCGCGTGCTGCCCGATCGGAAGGCGCGCGAAGCGCTGCTCAGGGCATGCGACAACGAGCTGTAAACACGCCGTCTTTCACGCCTCGAACAGGACCTGTTCCCGGCGCAGCGCGGCCTGAATCCGCTCGAACATCGCCTCGTCGCGGCACAGGATGGTGTGCAGGTGAACCCCGTCCGTCAGTGTGGAAAGCGGCAGCGCCTGTTCGGTTAAAAGCTGTTTGACAAATTCGTCTACCTCAAAGCGCGACGTGACGCGCAGCTCCCCCGCGATCTGGCCGTAGACGGCATGCTCGACAATGACGTCGAGCACCTCGCCGCCATTGTCGACAACGGCGTAAAGCTCTGCCGCGATCTGATCCTGCGTATGCTGGCAGGCGACGGTAAAGCGCATGCCTTTGGCAGGCGCTTCGTTTAAGAGATATCCGCGCGGCGTTGCCGCGACGGCGGCCCCCGATGCGCGCAGGAGCGCAACGTCGCCGACAATGATCTGCCGGCTGACGCCGAGTTCACGTGCAAGAGCGCCGGCGCTCACGGGCGTGGATGCAGCGCGGAGGATCTCCACGATCTTGTGCCGGCGTGCCGATGCATTCATCGATATCGCCACCCTTTCAGTCCGGATAGGTCATGCGCGCTTCATCCCAGTCCTTGAGGACGCGGGCCATATCGGCGGCATAGGCGCGCGCTTTTTGAAGGTCGTGATCGAGCCAGTTGCCGCATTCGCGCGCGCTGACGCCGGGCACTTCCCCCTCATACGCGGCGATAAAGTCCATGCTCTCGCGCGTGAGGGCGAGCGCCTCGGCGTGCGAGACGCCGCGCATCAGCAGGTAGAACCCGGTACGGCAGCCCATGGGACCGACGTAGACGACGCTGCCGGACAGGGCGCTGTTGCGCGCATAAGTGGCGAACAGGTGCTCGAAGGTATGAAGCGGCGCGTTTTCAAGATAATCACCGGCGTTGGGCACTTTCATACGGATATCGTAGGTGACAATGTCGCCGTCGACACGCGAGATGTACATGCCCTTTCCCAGTGTCAGGTGATTGACGCAAAAGCTTGCGATCTTTCTCATCTTGCTTTTTCTCTCCCATCGGGTTAAAATATGATATTGACAGGCGCGCCGCGGCTGCGGAACGTCTGAATGACGGATCAGTGAAAGGAATTATCATGAAATACGGGATTATCGGCGCGCTCGATGCGGAGGTCGCGCTTTTAATTGAAAACATGGTCGTGAACCGCGAGGTGAAGCTGTGCGGCTCGACTTATTATGACGGCATGCTCTGCGGCGTTCCGGCGACCGTGGTCTGCGCCAGCGTGGGAACGATCAACGCCGCCGTGTGCGCGGACATCATCATCCGCGAATTCGGCGCGCAGGCGGTCGTGAACGTGGGCATCGCAGGCGCAGTTGACAGGCGGCTGCATATCCTTGACGTGGTGGTCTCAACGGATGTTATTTTTCACGATATGGATCCCACGATGGATGAGTATTACCCTTATGCGCACTGCTTCAAAGCCGACGAGCGGCTGATAGCGCTCTGCGTGCGCGCGTGCGAGGTATATAAAGAGCGGGATTTTGCCTGTTACACAGGGCGCATCGCGACAGGCGACCGCTTTGTGGACGACAGCGCGGTGAAAGCCGACATCGTCGCGCGTACGGCGCCGTTCTGCGTCGAGATGGAAGGGGCGGCCGTCGGACAGGTGGCATACATGCACTCCGTTCCGTTCGTTGTCATACGCACGATGAGCGACAATGCCGACGAGGCGGCGGACAAGACGTACGACGATTTCATGGACCGCGCGGCCAGGCATTCCGCCGACATCCTTATGAACATGCTGCGCCTCAGCAAAGAAGAATCGTGATGCGCGCAAAACGCGGCCATTTTATCTCATCAGCTTGCGCAGAAGCGTGAGCTTATCCCGATATGGCGGATAACGTAATTTGATATCAGGCGTGCTCGGATTGCTGAGCACGCTTTTTTCATTTGAAAAGGTGCGGAAGCCCGCTTGGCCGTGATAGCGCCCCATGCCGGAGCCGCCGACCCCGCCGAAGGGGAGCGCGTCACAGGCGAGGTGCATCACCGTATCGCCCACGCATCCACCGCCAAAGGAGACCGTGTTCATAAAGAAGGCCTGCGTATCGCGCTCGCTTGTGAACAGATAAAGGGCGAGCGGTTTGTCAAAGCTGCGGATGACGCCGGCCGCCTCGTTCAGCGTGCGGTAGGTAAGGATGGGCAGGAGTGGACCGAAGATCTCCTCGCGCATAATGGGGCTCTCCAGTGAAACGCCGTCGAGAATGGTCGGTTCGATCTTGTGCTTGGCGCGCTCGGCGCGCCCGCCGGAAAGAACATGACCGTCTTCCATCAGCCCCAGAAGGCGGTTGAAGTGTTTTTCATTGATGATTTTCGGATATTCGCTGTTGCTGAGCGGATCGCTGCCGTAAAAGGCGGAAAAGCTGCGCGCAAGCTCGCGCACGAGCCGGTCCTTCACCGTATGGTGAACAAGCACATAGTCGGGCGCGACGCACGTTTGTCCCGCGTTCAGAGCCTTGCCCCATGCGATGCGGCGGGCGGCTGTTTTCAGATCGCACGTCTCGTCCACGATGCAGGGGCTTTTGCCGCCCAGCTCCAGCGTGACGGGGGTGAGATGCTCGGCCGCGGCGCGCATCACCACGCGGCCGACCGCGCTGCTGCCAGTGAAGAAAATATGATCGAAGCGGCAGGCGAGCAGTGCCTGATTCATCTCGCTGCCGCCCTGAAAGACGCTGACATATTCCGGTGGGAAGACGGAGGAGAGAATGTCCTGGATGAAAACGGATGTGCGCATGGCATAGCGCGAGGGCTTGACCGCAGCGCAGTTCCCGGCCGCTACAGCGGCGACGAGCGGGCAGAGCGTCAGCTGGAACGGATAGTTCCACGGCGAAAGGATCAGTACCACGCCCAGCGGCTCCGTATAGATATGTCCGGATGCGGGCCGGAGAAAGAACGGCGCGGGCACGCGGCGCGGTGCGGCCCATTGGCGGAGGTTTTTGACCGCGCAGTCGATCTCGCGGTATACCATGGCGATCTCGGTCTCGTATGCTTCAAAGGAGCTTTTTCCAAGATCAGCAAAAAGCGCTTCCTGCAGTTCACTTTCGCGCGCCGCGATTGCAGCACGCAGGGCGCGCAGCATGCGGATGCGCAGTTCAAGGTCGCGCGTTTTGCCGGTATCAAAAAAGGTGCGCAGTGCCTGAAGCGTCTGTTCCATAAAAAGCCTCCTGTGAAGAGCTTGTATCCGGCGTTGGATTTTATCTGAACGGGAATTCATTTTCCGGTTGCATACTTTGAGCCGCCGCAATCGGCGGCAACCTACCCCCGTATCCAAAATGAACGCTTGCGTTCATTTTGAGATTATTATACCACAAATACATGGCGCTGTGCAGCATACAGGCGGGATTTTTACGCCTGCATGTACCGGAAGCGGCAAAACCGGCAGAAAAAGGCTTGACATGCGGTCGGTTCCGTGTTATCCTGCATACAAAGATTAGTAAATTAGTAAACGAGTAAATTAGTAATTTCAAATAAAGGCATGGAGCGAGGCTGTTTATGAAAATACCGACGAACTTAAAGCACAAGCCGGTGATCACGGTGGAAGATTACGAAAATATCGACGGCAGGAGCGCTTATCAAAGCGATGCGAAAGGCCTCTCGCTGGGACTGGCGCAGTGGAACGACCGCGGCCGGGTGGATATCTCGGCGAAGGTCTGGCGCTATACGGGCGAGAAATGGTCGCGCCAGTCGGAAGAGCTGCCGCTGCACCGGGTGCTCGATCTGGCGATCCTCACGTGCAGAGGGATGCTCCATTTCCGTGAGGCGTACCGATATTCCAAGCTCTATGACCCGGAGCAGCCGGAGCTCGACCGTGTGGGCCTGCAGGGCGATGCAATGACGGTGAAAGTCTGCACGGAGAATGAGCGGATCGACGAGGATATTCAGCTCTTTTCGCAGGCGCTTTCGAACGATGGCGAGCTGCTGGGGGAGCGATTGCAGACGCTTTCGCGCCTGCTGCAGGAAATGGGTTACTGAGGAGAACAAAATGGATAAAAAAGAAATGCGCAGGGCCTATCTCGCGCGGGCGCGGGAGGGGGGCGTATACCTGATCCGAAACCGGGAAAACGGCCGCGCGCTTTTGATGAGCGCGGCGGATATGGAGACGGCCAAGAACCGCTTCGCGTTTATGCAGGCGACGAACACGAGCCCGTCGATGAAAATGGCAGAGGATTGGAAGCGCTGCGGAAAAGACGCCTTTTCGCTGGAGATACTGGAAACGATATCCAAAAAAGAAGAGCAGACGGACCGGGAATTTGCAGACGATATTGCCGTACTGCTGGAGCTTTGGCGCGAAAAGCTGGGAAAAGACGGCCTTTACTGAGGCGGCGCCGCAGAGTGCGGCCTTTTGGAACAACAAGATTGGAAGCAGTAAAAAAGGATGCGCACTGAAAAACGGTGCGCATCCTTTCTGCTTGTCGATATTCCCGTGCGCTGCGGCGCGTGCCGATTTGACCGGCTTGCCCCGCTCGCGCCAAGTGCCGCCTTTCAGGCGGCTGCGCCCGGGGATTGACCGTGCGCGGCTGCAAGGTGAATTGCGCCGCAGGCGCAAGAGAAGGCGGCCTGGGCCGTTCGCATTCAGCACATGCTGATCTTGACGCGCTTGCCCATGCGCACGAGCGCCTCTTCCAGGCGGCGCAGCAGCGCGCGCTTGGCGGAAAAATCGATATCCGCACCGGCACAGGCGTCCGCGTGCGCGCTGTTTACAGCCTGCCCGAAGAAAACGGTGATATCGGTTGCTTCCTCAAAGAGCATTTTTGCGAGCAGGGCTGCGGCGTCGTTCCGGTCGCGAATCTCGAGGGAGAGAGAGGTATCTTTCAGATAGGCTTCCGCCAGTTCCGTCACCCGACCGAGGGTGATAACACCCTCGGTTACAAGGTCGACGCCCTGAATGCTGGCCGCAGGCGGCGTGTCTTCACTGCCCGTCTCATCGAGTACACGGATCGGTTTGTCCAAAAATTTGCTCACGGCGTGCGCAGTGGTGCCGCCGCATACGACGTGCCGGCCCTTCAGCGAAAAGAAAAGGCGCAGGATTTTTTCATCGTCCGCCCGGTCGCGCGGCGGGCCGAGCATGACGTTCACCGCCTGACGGCGGCGCAGCTTGACAGCGATGGCGGTCGTATCGTCGTCGCAGCACTCCTGAGAGAGTGTGTACGCGGCGCGTGTGAGCGCCGCTGCCATCCCCTGGGCGGAGAGGTCAGGCGCATACCAGCGCTCCAGAAAAGCGGAGACGTCGTCGGCGTCCCATCCGCCGGGCATCCTTTTGCCAAGGCCCGCGCTCGTGACGCCGTCTGTCATCAGTACGATCATGTCGCCTTCTTCCAGGGGAACGCGGCTTTCGTAGATCTCCTTGTCGCCGACAGTCAGACGTGTGGAGGGGTAGGAAAGACATTTTCCCTGCCGCAGGATAACGGCGGACGGGTTGTCGAACTGCGCAAGATACGCTTCGCTTTCCCCCAGTTTCAGGATAGTAAATGTGGAATAGGCGAGGCGGCGCACGCTGCATACCGGAAGGGTCGTCGCCATGGTGTAGACGCACTCCTCGATGGGCAGACCGCGCGCGGTGAGCGTGCTCAGGATCTTGGCTGTCAGCGTGGCGAGGATGTTCGCCTTTACACCGCTGCCGAGGCCGTCGGAAAGGACGATCGTCGTTCCCTGCGCACTGCGCGTGACGGTATAAAAATCGCCGCAGAGGGGCTCGTCGTGCTTGTTGATGCTCGAATATCCGATCTCGGTAAAGAGGTCCGTCACTTACGCGTCCTCCTCATCCATCAGAATCGTCTGCTTCAGATCCTCGACGGCAATCTTGGTTTCTGCAGCGGTCTCACCGAGGAGGGAAGCGATCTCATGCACGATGCGCAGCTGGCGCGCGACGATCTCGTCGGCCATGCCGGCGGCGGCCTGCTTCTTTTCGTGCAGCGCCTTCTGGCGGCGGCGGTCACCGGTGATGTCCTTCATGATACAGATGATGTCGTTGGCCTGCCGGTCGTAGAGGAAGATCTCCTCCAGGTATACCGCGTATTCCGCGCGGTAAACACGCCGGACGAGCGATTTCTCCCCCGAGGCGATGAGGCTGACAAAGTCAAATTCGTCCATGATGCGCGAGACCGGCCCGCCGATCACGTCGTGCGGCTGCGCGATACCGAAGAGCGTGCATGCGGCGCGGTTGAGCTGCTGGATCTTCAAATCCGTATCCACGGTGACGATGGCGTTTGGCGTGGCGTCGAGGATCTTGTTGGAGAGCGATTCGGCGCGCTCTTTCATGAACGGCAGACACATGCTGATCTCCGCCTTGCCGCAGAAGACGGCTGCCGCCTTTTCACGGCAGGTCGCGTAGCCGCAGGTGCCGCAGTTGAGCTCGTCCTCCGGACCGGATTTGCCCATCCGGCGCAGGATGTCGCCGATCTGTGCGGGAGTGGGCGCTTCGCGCCCGACCCGTTCGTTACGGAACGTACGCGTAAGGCGGAAGGGCGCGGGCGTGTCGTAGTCGGGCGACGCGCCGGGCGCGCGCGCGGTGCGCTCGACCGAGATGCGCCCTGAGAGGAGCGCGGCCGCCTTCCGGCGGAAGGAGGGCCCGCCGATGCAGCTGCCGCGGCAGGCGCTCATTTCGATAAAGCAGCCTTTGAGCCGGCCGGAGACGACCTCGCCGAGCGCGTCGATACAGCGCTCCATGCCGTCGACGGAGAGATAGCGCGTTTGATCGTCCTGCGCCATTGTGCCGAGGATGCCGCCGGAGACGGGGAAAAGGCGCGAAAGGCGGCTTGTCTCTCCGGCGTCTGCGCGCGGCGCGATGGAAATATCCGCCTCGAGCAGCCATGCGTCGAGCTCGTCAAAGGTGAGCACGAAATCAGTCTGTGCGCCGCCGGAGCGCGCCTCCGACTTTTTCGCGATGCACGGGCCGATGAACACGACGGCAGCACCCGGATGACGTTCCTTGATCAGCCGGGCGTGCGCCTGCATCGGGGAGAGGACCGGCGCGAGGTGCGGCAGCGCCGCAGGCATGTGGCGTTCGATATACTGCACGACGGCAGGGCAGCAGGAGGAGATAAGCGTATCATATTTCCCGGAGGCGACGAGCGACTCATAGGCGCTTTTGACAAGATATGCGCCTTCCGCCGTCTCCTCCACGCCGGCAAAGCCGAGTGCGGCGAGCGCGCGGCGCATGGTGGCGAGACTGGCGTCGGGATACTGCGCCGCCCAGGAAGGGGCGAGACTCACATACGTTTCGCGCCCCTGTGCAAGCAGCGACAGGATGCCGGGCAGATCGCTCAGGTCCTCCTTGGCGTTCTGCGGACAGACGACGGTGCAGTTGCCGCACAGGATGCATTCGTTTTCTATGATGCGCGCCTGGTGCTCGCGCACTTCGATGGCTTTGACCGGGCAGAAGCGCACGCATTTATAGCAGTTTTGGCAGTTGACCTTTTTAAATTGCAGGATGCTCATGGAACAACTCCTTAAAAACGTGATTGACAGGCATGAGGAACGCCTTCCCGCGGTGCGCTTTGCAGGCGCGGAGGGGAATGGGGCCCGTCCGGCCGGATCAGGCCGGCAGACACTATTGTATCGGCTGCGGAATGTGCATACAATGGAAAAAAGAAGAGAGCCAAACGCATCGCGTTTGGCTCCCTATAATGCAGATATGGTTTTTTCGGCACAGAGCTCAAAGATCCTGGATAAAGTCCCGGATGTCTTCCAGCTCTTTTTCAAGCGCTACGCCGATCACGCGGGAGAGCGCTTCGTTGAGCTGCTCGTATTGGTTCGGGCTGGCGGCGATTGCCTCGCCCCTGTGCGCACGAAGAAGGCCGATGCGGCGCTCAAGCCTGCCGATGATCTTGCTTTTCATTTCGTTCACGGTTTCAATGCACCTCACTTTTTCAGTTAGCATCTGCCGTGAACGGAAAGATATGCGCCCTTACGCGATGTGTGCCATTTGGAAAATAATGCCCACGACGCCCGCGCCTGCAATGTACCAGATCGGATGCTTGTCAAACTTTTTGATCAGGTAGAAGACGACGACGAAGAGGATGATGCTCTTGTAGTCGATGTATTTAACGAGTGTGCTCATGCTTGAAAACGCTTCGGAAATGGAGGCGGCTACGGTTTCGTTGATAAACGTCATGCGCGCAAGGCTCCAGCCCGCGGCGGCGATCATGCCGACGACTGCCGGGCGCAGACCGCCGAAAACGGATTTGACGTATTTGTTCTCGTTGAATTTCGTCAGAAAACGCGCGACGATCATGACAATGATGAGCGCGGGAAGAATTTCTGCGAGGGTGGCGATAATGCCGCCCAGAACGCCGGCCGCGTTATAGCCGGCATAAGTGGCCATGTTGATGCCGATCGGTCCGGGCGTCGACTCGGAAATCGCGACCATATCCGGAATGATATCAATGGACAGCCAGTCGTAGCGCTGTGCGATGCTCGTCAAAAACGGGAGCGTGACCAGGCCGCCGCCGATGGCGAACAGGCCGATCTTGAAAAACTCGTAAAACAGCAGTAAGTATACCATTATTTCGTACCTCCATCAGCCGGCGCCGCTTTTTTGCTTATGATATAGCTGTAGAGAAGGCCGACCGCGGCCGCTGTGATGACGATCAGCACAGGGGAGACGTTGAAGCACGAAACGACAAATGACGCGATAAAGATGACAAGGCCGAACGCGCCCTTGACGCCGGATTTCCAGAGTTTCAAAATCGCGACCAGGATGAGCGCGCACACCGCACAGCGAATGCCCGCCAGCGCGTGCTGCACTACGGTATACTGCATAAAATTCTGCAGGCATGCGGCGATAAACGTGATGATGACGATCGCCGGGAAAACAACGCCGAGCGCCGCAACCACACCGCCGAGCACGCCGCGGCGTTTATGGCCGATAAAAATCGCGGTATTGACCGCGATAATGCCGGGCAGGCACTGGCCTACGGTGTAGTAGTCCAGCAATTCTTCGTTTGTGACCCAGCCGCGCGTCTGAATGATTTCGCGCTGGAGGATCGGGAGCATCGCGTAGCCGCCGCCGAACGTGACGGCCCCCATCTTTGCGAAGACAAAGAATAGGTCAAGCATTTCTTTCATGTTGTCTGATTCCTCTCATTTCTTTAATGTTTTGTCCTTTATAATGGCATAAACAGGTTGCCATACGGCAGTTTACGGTGCAATATGTGCAAAGCTGCCTGCGCGGCGGGCAAAGCCCGGCGGATTGCTTTTACCCATATTATAACCATCATAATAATAGACAAATAAAAATACGTCAATGGCGTTATCCGCACTGCGGATGGCGCAAACCGACGTTGTACAGCCGACGTCTCCGGGCTGTACAACTGCAGCCGGGAGATGCGGCGGCGAAAAAAGAAAAGCGCGGCGCTCGCAAGAGCGCCGCGCAAAACTCATTATAATATTAAAGCGCGCGTGTTTCAACCTCTTTTTTGAGTTTGTCGGCAAATTCGTCAAAACGCATGGTATCTGTGGTGCCGTCTTTCCTGTTCCGGACGGATACGGTTTCGCCCTCCAGCTCTTTGTCGCCGAGAATGAGCATATACGGCACTTTTTCCAGCTGTGCTTCACGGATTTTATAGCCGATCTTTTCATTGCGGTCGTCAAGCTCACAGCGGATGCCCAGCGCGTCGAGCTTTGCCATCAGGGCTTTGGCATATTCATGCGTGCGGTCCGTGATGGGGAGGAGCTTGACCTGCACCGGCGCGAGCCAGGTGGGGAACGCTCCGGCGAAATGCTCGGTAATGACGCCGATGAAGCGCTCGATCGAGCCGAGCACAACGCGGTGGATCATGACCGGGCGGTGCTTCTGTCCGTCTTCGCCGACATATTCCAGTTCAAAGCGCTCAGGCAGCTGCATGTCGAGCTGGATGGTGCCGCACTGCCATGTCCTGCCGAGCGAGTCGGCGAGGTGGAAGTCGAGCTTCGGACCATAGAAGGCGCCGTCGCCTTCGTTGACGACAAAAGCCTTGCCCATCTCTGTGATCGCATCTTTTAAGATATCCTGTGCAAAAATCCAGTCCTTTTCTTCGCCGATATGATCCTCCGGCATGGTGGACAGCTCGATCTGATAGGAAAGGCCGAAAACGGAATACACCTCGTCGAAGAGCTTGACGACGTTTTTGATCTCGTCCTTCATCTGATCCCAGGTCATGAAGATGTGCGCGTCGTCCTGCGTAAAGCAGCGTACGCGGAACAGGCCGTGCAGCGCGCCGGACAGCTCGTGCCGGTGCACAAGGCCCAGCTCGCCCACGCGCAGCGGAAGATCGCGGTAGGAGTGGGGCTGGCTGGCATAGACCATCATGCCGCCCGGGCAATTCATGGGCTTGATGGCATAGTCCTGCTCGTCGATGACGGTGGTGTACATGTTCTGCTTGTAGTGATCCCAGTGGCCGGAACGCTCCCAAAGATGGCGGTTGAGGATGATGGGCGTGGAGATCTCGACGTAGCCGTACTTTTTGTGCACAGCGCGCCAGTAGTCGATCAGCGTGTTTTTCAGCACCATGCCCTTGGGCAGGAAGAACGGGAAGCCCGGGCCTTCCTCTGTCAGCATGAACAGGCCCAGTTCGCGGCCGAGCTTGCGGTGGTCGCGCTTTTTCGCCTCTTCCTGTGCAGTCAGGTACGCTTCCATCTCGTCCTTTTTGGTGAAGGCGGTGCCGTAAATGCGCTGGAGCATCTTGCGCTTGGAGTCGCCGCGCCAGTAGGCGCCCGTGACGGACGTCAGCTTAAAGGCCTTGATGCGCCCGGTAGCCGGCAGATGAGGACCTGTGCAGAGGTCGGTATACTCGCCCTGGCGGTAGAAGGAAAGCTCGGCGTTCTCCGGCAGGTCGCGGATCAGTTCGACTTTATAAGGCTCGTCCTTCATGAATTCCAGCGCTTCGGCGCGCGGCAGAGTGAAGCGCTCGAGCTTTAAGTTCTCTTTAATGATCTTTTTCATCTCGGCTTCGATCTTTTCGAGGTCTTCCGGCGTGAAAGGCTGCTCGAGGTCAAAATCATAATAAAACCCGTTTTCGATCGCGGGGCCGATGGCGAGCTTTGCCGAGGGGTACAGGCGCTTGACGGCCTGCGCCATGACGTGGGATGCCGTGTGGCGGAACACATGCTGTCCGTCCGGGGAATCAAAGGTGAGGATGTTGAGCGCGCAGTCCTTTTCGCATACGTCGGAAAGACCGACGATCCTGCCGTCGGCTTCGGCGGCGCACGCTGCGCGTGCAAGGCCGCCGGAGATGGACGCGGCGATGTCGAGATACGTTTTCCCTTCCTCGGCCTGAATGACCGAGCCGTCTTTTAATGTGATATTGATCATATGCTGCCTCCGTTCAGTATTCAGAATACAAAAATAAAAGCCTCTCACCCCTGTATGCCAGAGGTGAGAGGCATGCTCCCACGGTTCCACTCCGATTGCGGAAGGAGAAGTGCCTTCCGCCGCTTTGAAAGCCCTTAACGCGGGCAAAACGCCTTTTGGGATGCTCAGGGGTGGTCATTGCCCCGGCGCGCGGGCCGCTCACTGCCGGGCGCACGCCCGACGGCCGTTCTCTGTGCGCACTGAAAGGGTTTTCGTCCCATCATCGCGGATATTTGAAATTACGATGAATTATATGCCTATTTCATGTGCTTGTCAAGAGCGGACGGACGGAAAACTTTCACAGGATGGGCGGATATGACCGAACGCCTTCACAGGGCAGCCCCTCGAAATCGAGCGGAAAGTCGCCGGTGGAGAGTGTGCCGGCATACGCCCGGCACAGGAGGGAGACGGCTTTTTGGCGCGCACGGTCGAGGAGGTCAAAAAAGCTCTCCTGTGAAGTCACATCCGGAAACTCCGGAACAAACCAGCGCATGTGCGCGTCGTTTGCAATGTCGTGCGCGCCGTTTGCTGCCTGTGGCCGTACCAGTGCGGACACGAAATGCGGCGCGCGCAGCGCGCCTTCAACCTTTTGGAGGTTTGTGATTTTTTTTCCGCTTTCATCGTGAAGCGCGCGCAGGATCAGCCGCATCTGAAGCATGGAGCTGCGCACACTGAGGGGCGAGACGCGGTGGCCGAAAACCTCCCACCCGACGCGGGCATAAAGTGTGCCGACAGCGCGCAGGATATCGCTTTCCGGCGTGAGATGGGTTGCCATACGGTACAGGGCAGGCACTGTTGTCACCCGCCGC
>CAKTWY010000047.1 GCA_934630445.1 uncultured Eubacteriales bacterium | reverse complement strand
GTGATAACCAGTGCAAGAAATATTTTATCATCACAGACAAGGATTGTCAAGCAATATTTTTACAGATTCACCCTGCCGCGTGCAGAAAAAACGGGCGGAACCGCGCCGCGCAGTTCCGCCAAAACAGTTACATCAGCTTGACGGTATAGTACACCGCCATAATGAACAGGTAGCCAAGCACGGCAAACAGACCGTAAGCCGCAACAGGAGCACCAACAATAAACACAATGAGGAACAGCGCCGCCATAACCCCCGCTGTCAGATAGAGCGGCGTGAGGTTTGCATTTTTATGGAACAGGCGAACGCTCTTCGTGCCGAGCTTGAGCTTTCCGCCGTTTTTACCGATCACATAAACTGCCGCCGCGGACGCCGCGCAGAGAACCAGCATCACCGCTAGGATCGCAATTGCATACGCGGAATAGTAGCTGTTGCGCACCGCTTTGCCCAGCGCCCACATGAGCAGGGCTGCACCCGCGCATTCCACCGTAATCACAAAGAACTCAAACTGATAAGTATAATAGACCAGATACAGCACGGAAAGCGCCGGAAGAATAATATAGAGTGCCTTGATCGCAGAAAAGGGGTTGTATGTCAGGATAAAAAGTACGCTGAGAAATACCACCAGGCTGAGCACGGCAATATTACGCCCGCGCATGAGCCGATAGGTCTGGTCTTTCCCTTTCTTTTTTGCGAACCATTCCCATACGATGCCGCCCACGATCCCGGCAATGGAAATCCACCACGCTGCCTGCAGGCAGGTGAGCGTGGCCTTAAATGAGTCCGCCCGTCCCAAAAAGCGATAGACAAACATCAAAAGCAACACGCCCAAAAACGCGAGCGTGAACATCACAAGTATTTTATTTGAAATATAGTCCTTTTTATCAACAGGCTTTTTCTGTGCCAATCCAATACACTCCCTATCCTATTTGAAACGCACGGCGGACTCATAAATTGCCGCTTGCATACATCACCGCGCTGAGCGCCGCGAGCGGCGCAGTCTCGCATCGCAGGATGCGCGGGCCGAGCGTGACACAAACAGCGCCGGCGCTTACTGCGCGCCCGGCCTCCGTCTGCTCATAGCCGCCCTCCGGGCCCGAAAACAGCGCGATGGAGCGATATGCACGCTCTTCCAGCGCCTGTTTGAGCGAATGCTCCTGCTCGTTTTCATATAAAAACAGAGACAGGTCAAACCGCTGCGCATCTGCCAGTGCTTGCTCGAACGTCAGCGCAGAATGCACCACGGGTATGATCCCACGTCCGGCCTGTTTTGACGCTTCAGAGGCGATCTTCTGCCAGCGCGCGGTCTTTTTCTCCATTGTTTTTCCATCCGGCCGCGACACGCACCGCGCGCTCATGACCGGTATGATCTCACTGGCACCAAGTTCGACGGCTTTCTGGACGCACAGTTCCATTTTATCGCCCTTGGGAAGGGAGATATACAAAGCTGCCCAAACGCCCGGCTCCGCCCTGCTCGCGCAGGCGGCGGTCACCTCGACCTCGACCACATCGCCGTCCAGCGACACGATCCGTCCGGTATAATCCGTTCCCGCTCCGTCGCAAAGGCAGATCTCCTCGCCCGGCTTCATACGCAGCGTGCGCGCGATATGCCTGGCATCCTCACCGGTTATACGCGCCGTTTGCGCTGCGGCACCTTGCTCAATAAAAAATCTCGGCATAAACACCCATTCCCGTCATACACCGGACAACTCAACACGTGCAGCCTTCGCCGTTGATGCGAAAAGTTTTTTGTGCATCCCGCCTATGACGGCATGCGCGATATAAGATTCACAATGCGAATATTATATCAAAAACGCGCAGTATTGTCCATACCCCGCGCCGGAATTTCACCGCTGCGTCATTTGATAAAGCGCAGCGCCGCCCAGCCGCCCGCCGTGCGGTGCTCCACCTCGCGCAGGCACTGGGCAAGGATGGCGCTTCGCACCTCGTCCGTGCGCTCTTCAATAATTCCGGAAACGACGAGCGTGCCGCCCGGGCGAAGGAGCCCGGCAAAAAGCGGCGCCATGGCGCGCAGCACATCCGCGACAATATTGGCCAGGATCACATCATAGCCGTTTCCCAGGCTTTTGAGAAGCGCCTCATCTGACAGCACATCGCCGCAGCGCGCGTCAAAACGATCCGCCCCCATTCCGTTCTTGCCGCAATTTTCCTGCGCGATACGCACGGAATTTTCATCGATATCAACGCCGGTTGCATGCTCCGCGCCCAAAAGGAGCGCCGCGATGGACAGTATCCCGCTGCCGCAGCCCATGTCGAGCACGCGCTGCCCCTGACAGACGCATCCTTCCACCATCTCCAGGCACAGGCGCGTGGTGTGGTGCTGTCCGGTGCCGAAGCTGGACGCAGGGTCGATCTCCAGGATTTTCCTTCCTTCCGCTCCCTCCGCCTGCTCCCAGGAGGGCTTGACATAAAGGCGCTCACCCACAGGAAAAGGTCTGAAATACTGCTTCCAGTTGTTCTCCCAGTCCTCCTCGCGGACATTGTTCAGCTCCACTGCAAGCCTGCCGAATGCCTGCCCCTCGTCTGCCTCGGCGAGCGAGCGCATGCTGCGGCGGACCTCTCCGAGCTGCTCGCGCCCCTGCTCGTTGTCCGCCAGATAGAATTTGACGCACGTCTCACACGCGGCCAGCGCCATCAGATCCTGCTCGACATAATCCCAGTGGGAAACCGTTCCCGCAAGAAATTCGTTAAAATCCTCGGCATCCACAATGGAAAAGCCGTTGATGCCGATCTGCATCAGCCGCCCCGTAACGGGCTCGATCCCCTCCGTGGTTGTGTAGACCGACGCTTCGATCCATTCCATACTCTGTTCCCTCATTTTCGCTTTGTTTTATCCGTGTTGTTTTTTCGTCTTTTTCCCGTTTTTCAGCTTTGCGCCCGGCCTGGGCTTCGCCTTCGCCCAGCCTTTTCCCTTCTTCGCCGGACGGGCGGCGCGCTTCTCAGGCGGCGGAGCCTGCTTGCCCTTTCCGGTAGCAGGGCGTCCATCGCGCGGCGCGGCGGCCGGGCGCACCAGGCAGCCCTTGCCGTAGCCGATCAGATCCTCCCGCCCGGCTGCTTTGAGCGCTTCCAGCACCAGTGCACGTTTATCCGGCCGGCGCCACTGCAAAAGCGCACGCTGCATCGCCTTTTCATGCGGCGTGCGCGGCACATAGACGGGCTCCATCGTGCGCGGATCGAGCCCGGTATAGTACATCGCGGTCGAGAGCGTGCCCGGCGTCGGATAAAAATCCTGCACCTGCTCGGGCATGTAGCCGACGCTGTTCAGATATTCCGCCAGCTCTACCGCGTCCTGAAGCTCGCACCCCGGGTGGGAGGACATGAGATACGGCACAAGATACTGCTCCATGCCGTACTTCTGATTCAGGCGGAAGTATTTGTCGCGGAATTTCAAATATTCGCTGAACGGCGGCTTGCCCATGTAATAGAGCACGCGCTCGGATTTGTGCTCGGGCGCCACCTTCAGCTGACCGCTGACATGGTAGCGCACAAGCTCGGAGAAAAATTCTTCATTTTTGCCCGCCTGCATATAATCGTAGCGCAGGCCCGAGCGAATGAATACTTTTTTAACGCCCTCGAGCTGGCGCAGCCTGCGCAGAAGCTTCAGATAATCGCTGTGATCCGCGTCCATCGCGCGGCACGCGCTCGGAAACAGGCAGCGCTTGTCGCGGCACAGGCCCGTTTTGCACTGCTTCGCGCACGCCGGACGGCGGAAATTCGCCGTCGGGCCGCCGACATCATGAATGTAGCCCTTAAAGCCCTCGCGCTTTGTCAGTGCCTCAGCCTCGCGCACAACGGAGTCATGGCTGCGCGCGGACACGACGCGCCCCTGATGGAACGCGAGCGAACAGAAATTGCACGCCCCAAAGCAGCCCCTGTTATGGATGATGGAAAACTCCACCTCGCTGATGGCCGGCACGCCGCCCGCCTGCGCGTACACCGGATGGAACGTGCGCGTATACGGAAGCTCGTACACGCGGTCGAATTCCTTTGTCTCGATCGGAAGCGGCGGCGGATTCTGCAGCATGAGCCGCCCTTCGCATCGCTGCAGGATCGCCCGCCCCGCATATGCGTCCTGCTCGTCATACTGCATCATCGCCGCCTCGGCGTATGCGCGCTTATCCCCGCGCACCGCCTCAAAGGACGGGCACTCGATAAAATCATAGCTGCACGCGTCGGGCGAGTCGATCTCTACACACGTGCCGCGGATATCTCCCATCTCGCGCACGCCCTGCCCCGCTTTGAAGCGGCGCGCGATCTCCAGGACCGTCGCCTCACCCATACCGAACATGACAAGATCGGCGCCCGCGTCAAAGAGAATCGGCCGGCGGACGCGATCCTCCCAGTAGTCGTAGTGTGCAAACCGGCGCAGCGACGCCTCAAGCCCGCCGAGAAGGACGGGCAGATCGCCGAACGCCTCGCGCGCAAGGCGAGCATAAACGATCGACGCACGGTCCGGCCTCCTGCCGCCCCGTCCGCCGGAGGCATAGCTGTCGTCGTGACGGCGCTTTTTTGCGACGGTGTAATTGGACACCATCGAGTCGATATTGCCCGCTGTGATCATCACCGCATAACGCGGTTTTCCCATGGCGAGGAACGCCCCGGCATTTTTCACATCCGGCTCGGCAAGGATGGCCACGCGCATCCCCGCGCTCTCCAGCACGCGCGCAATGACCGCAATGCCGAACGACGGGTGGTCGACATATGCATCCCCCGTGACGAGAAGAAAATCATACCAGTACCAGCCGCGTTCCTCCATATCCTCTTTTGAGATCGGCAAAAATTCGTATCTGTCCGCCATAACGCGTCCGGTTCCTTTCTGTTACACAAGTCGGCGGGCGGAAGAGCATTCCTCCGCCCGCGCGAAAGCCTTTCAGTTTCCTTACTTCTTCTGATATACGCCGGTGATCTCGCCGACATACATACGGTGGATATCGTCCGTCGGGTAGCAGTCGGCATAGATGCCCTGATCGATAAACGCCTCTTTGGGCATATCCTGATGGAACATTGTGCGGCAGGTCAGAACAAGCTTTGCCTCTTCAAACGCAGGAAGATCGCCAAAAATCCGCGGCGTCAGCCCGGCTTCCTTTACCTTGTCGCACTCGCGCCCCGATTTTGTACCGCACAGGTTCAGTGCCGCGCGGTACGCCTCGTCAAAAAAGCTCAGCGTAAAGCCCTGCTGCTTTTCCATAAATTCGAACGTGTAGCGGCTGTGGCGTACAAAGACGAACGCGGCCGGCTTCCTCCAGATAACGCCGAGCGAGCCCCAGCTCGCGGTCATGGTGTTGAAATGCGCCGCATCCCCTGCGGTGATGAGCGTCCAGTCTTTTCCGATCAGTTCAAACGGACTTTTTCCGATGCTCTCCGGTGCAATTTTCACAAATTCAGACATGCGTGATACCCCTTTCCAGAATCATGAAATATATTCAGCACTCTTTGCGGCGGAGCTCCATCTCCGCCCATTCGGATTTTGTGATCAGGACCTGGCGCGGCTTTGACCCCTCAAACGGGCCGACGATGCCGCGCTCTTCCATCTGGTCTACCAGGCGCGCCGCGCGCGAATAGCCGAGCTTCAGCCTGCGCTGGAGCATCGAAACGGAAGCCTGCCCCGTCTCGACAACGATCTCGATCGCGGCGGGCATCAGCTCGTCATCATCGTCCGAGCCGCCCGCGGCGGAGCTGCCGCCTTTCGAACCCGTCTCCGTGGCGGCCTTTTCGATATGTTCAAGTACTTCGTTGGAATAATCGGGCGTACCGGTGGTCTTGATAAACTCCACCACCGACTCCACCTCCGCGGATGTAATGAAGCAGCCCTGCACGCGCATGGGCTTGGGGCTCCCAAGCGGATAGTAGAGCATATCGCCGCGGCCGATCAGCTTTTCCGCGCCCATCGTGTCCAGGATGATGCGGCTCTCGATCTGCGACGCGACTGCAAATGCGATGCGCGAGGGAATATTGGCTTTCATAATACCGGTGATGACATCCGCCGACGGTCGCTGCGTGGCGATCACCAAATGCATGCCCGCCGCGCGCGCCATCTGCGCGATACGGCAGATCGCCTCCTCGACCTCATTGGCCGCGACGAACATCAAGTCCGCCAGCTCGTCGATGACGATGACTACCTGCGGCAGGGGCTGCGCCTCTCCGCTCTTTTTTACCGCCTCGTTGTAAGAGGCAAGGTCGCGCACATTCTGCTCGGCGAAGAGCTTATAGCGCTTCATCATCTCCATGACGGCCCAGTTGAGCGCGCCCGCCGCCTTCTTCGGGTCGGTCACGACCGGGATGAGCAGGTGCGGAATGCCGTTGTAAATGCCAAGTTCGATCATCTTCGGGTCGATCATGATCAGCCGTACCTCTTCCGGCGTCGACTTGTAAAGCAGGCTGATGAGGAGCGAATTGATACACACGGATTTGCCCGAGCCGGTCGTGCCGGCGATGAGCATGTGCGGCATTTTTGCGATATCTCCGGCGACGCAGGCGCCCGTAATATCCTTGCCCACGGCAAAAGCCAGCCGCGACGCGCTCGTCTCGAACGCGCGCGAGGAGAGCACCTCGCGGATGCAGACGGTTTCCACCGTCTGGTTCGGCACCTCGATGCCGATGGCGACCTTATCCGGAATGGGCGCGATGCGAACGCTCGCCGCGCCGAGCGAAAGCGCGATATCATCCGAAAGACCCGTCACGCGTGAAAATTTGATACCGCGGCTGATCTGCATCTCATACCTGGTCACGGACGGGCCGTGTGTAATATTGATAATTTTGGCCTCGATCCCGAAGCTTGAAAGCGTATCCGTCAGGCGCGTGGCGTTGACCTGCAATTCCTGTGTAAAATCATGGCCGCTCGCAGCCGGCTGCTTGAGCAGCGTGAGCGGCGGATACTGATACGGCGGCGGCGTTCCCGCCTGGGTCGCGGATACCTGCGCGGGTACAGGCGCGGCGCTCTTCTCCTCGTCAAGATCAAAAGGCGCGTCGTCAGCCGCCTGCGGCTCGGGCTGCTTTTCCTCTGCAGGCGGGGTATAAAGCTTTGAAAAATCCGGTACGCCCGACTGGGGCGCAGCGGGCTTCGGCGCTGTGTGCGGCTCTTCACGCGGCGCCGCCGGCTGCACGGCGCCCGGCGCGACACTGATGGGCTCGGGTTTTACTTCCCGCACGGCGATCGGCTCCGGCGCCGGAACGGCGGCCGGGGGCGCGACCTCCTGCATCTGTGCCATCTCCACCTGTGAAGACGGCGTCACTACGCCACCCTCTTTCTCCGCCAGGACCTGCGCGGGTGTTTTGACACTCGGCGGGCGGAAGGTAAAGGCCTTCCCCCGCTCCCGGCGGGGCCTTTCCTTTTCCGTCGCTTCATCCTCGATAGGAATATCGATGCGGCTGCGCGTCGCGCTCAGCGACGCGACTTCCGACGTCTTGACTTTTTTGCGCTCCGGTTCCGGCTCGTCCTCCGCTTCGACCGGCTCGGGCAGGAGCGCGCGCACCGCGCCCACGATCCCCGGGATCGTCAGATGGAACGCCGCGAGCACCGCCCCGGCTATCGCAGCGATCAGGAGGATCGCCGCGCCTGCCTTTGAGAGCATGTAGCGCAGCACTATGCCGAATCCGCCCGCAATCAAGCCGCCGGAAACGCCCGCCGTTCCCGTCATGTAGAGGGCCTTGAGCCCGTCGAGCGTAAACGCGTATCCATTCGGGTCGCTGAACACATGGTAAACCGCGCCATAGAGAAGCGGCAGCGCAAAAAGCGCCGTCATGCGCAGCTTCAGCGGCTCTTTCGGGCGCATCAGGAGCAGCAACGCCATCACAAAGAGCACGAAGGGCAGGATATAGAAGCCCGGCCCGATCAGACCGCGCAGCAGGCGGTTGAGCCAGCGCGTCAGTACGCCGTCTGCATTCAAAAGCGCAAGCATCACAAGGATGCCCACAAGCATCACAAGGATGCCCCACGCCTCGCGTCTGAGCCCTGCCGGCTTCTGTGTACGCGCACGCGAGGAAGCGGCCTTCTTCTTTTTGGAAGAAGTGCTCCGCTTCGCTCCCGACGCCGGTTTTTTCGTCTGAGCCATAATTTCGTCTGTCCTCCACACCCGGAATTTTCTTTGCACGGCATGCGCAAACGTGCGATTGTGTGTCATGCATGATCGGCTTTGCCCACTGAATTCTTATGTGACCGGGATAGAAATTCCCGGTCACATCCTCTTAAGACGCCGCATCCGGCAGCCATCATCCCTTGAAATCAAAAACAAGCACAAGCATTCATTTTGAAGTTGTTATCTTCCAAACAGCAGGAACGCGGTCACGCGGCCACATCCCGCAGTCAGTGCCGCACCAGCGTACGGGCAGTTCACGGTGCAACATATGCAAAACGTTCTGCACAAATGCCCGCACAGCGGACCTGCGTGGCAGGCCGCGCCGACAGACACCACCTGTTTGGATTGCTTGTATATGTGTTGTACCATAAATATTGTACCACAAAAACCTGTGCCCGCAGGCACTGGATCTCCATGCGACTGAGAATTCACTTCCCGGCCGCATACTTTGAGCCGCCGCAATCGGCGGCAACCTGCCCCCGTATCCAAAATGAACGCTTGCCGTTCATTTTGAGATTATTATACCATAAAGCGTTCCACGCTTTATGGTATAATGGGCATGTGCCGTCTCCGACGGCACGCCATGAAATTTGAGCGCATCGCCTCGGAGAGGCGATATGCGCGTGGTATAATATCCGCGCTGCGGATATTATACCACAACTTTACGTGTTCTGCAAAACACATACTGAATATAAATAGAACCGGTTTCGCCAGTTAAAAAAGATCGGAGTTTCAAAACTCCGATCTTTTTTAACTGGCTAAGGCCACTGGTCCAAACAATGTTCAATTCGCTTGAAACAGAGACGCGTACTTTTTATATATACGTTCCTTTGAAAAGCCCTCAACGGCATCTTCGCGTTCCTCACATCCGCAGTACGGGAAAATCGCTTCGCCCCTTTCATTGATGCTGAATATCCGTTAAAGCTGCCAGCCATCCAGATAAGCTTTCGTATTGCGAAGCATCTCACCAAACAGTTTTTCCGCGTCGCGGATGCTCAGGGTCACCAGCGGATCATTGGCAAAGGCCGCAAAGGCAAGATCCTTATTCTTTCTGAGGCCCGCCTCCAGAATGGTTTTCTGGTTGTACACCTGCCGCAGCACCAGACTGTCCACGCGCTCCGGCATCTTTCCGGCAAAGACCGGCGTCACTGAATTTTTGGAGAACACGGCATTCGTTTCGACCACACCGCCCTCCGGCAATCCCTTGATCTGTCCCCGGTTCGGAAGATTGACGTTTGTAAATAAATCGCCTAATCCGAGCAGGGCCTTAACCTGGAGCACGCCTTCTTCTCCGGAAGGCTTGAGCACGATGCTTTCCGCCCCGCTCACCAGACGCTTCCCCTTCTCGATCTTTTCCAGCCGATCCTTTATCCTGTAACTGACAGGCGGCAGGCTGAACTTCCACTCGGCGACCGTATTCGGATCTTTCAAATACCACGGCGGGCAAAACTCCGCCGCATGCCTGTCGCCGGATGCGGACATCGTTCCATAACGTCTGAAAAGATCAAACTGCACCCGCTTACCCGATTCAAAATAGAATTCCGGATCATCCGTACCCGGGCATTCAAAGCCGCTCTCATAGTATTTATCCGCAAACTTCCCGAATAAGGGGATCAGGTCCATACCATCACAGGTCGCTTTGTCGATCCAGGTAAAGTGATTGATGCCAAGCACATTCACCCTGATATCCTCCCGGTGAAGTCCTTCGAGCCCGTTCATATCCTTCAACATTTTCACAAGCAGTTCCTGCGCAGCAAACACCTCGTGGCAGCAGCCAAATGCCCTGATCTGCGGGAATACCTCATACAGCGTTCCGGTGCAAAGCGTCATCGGATTCGTATAATTGATTACCCACGCCCCGGGCGCATACATCTTGATTGCCTCTGCGATCTCCACAAACATCGGAATCGCCCTGAGCGCTCTAATCAGCCCGCCCGGGCCGGCAGAATCACCGACCGACTGATAGATCCCATATTTTTCAGGCGTATGCACGTCGGATTTCATTTCCTCAAACGTACCCGGAAGAATGGAAATAAACACAAAATCAGCACCGAGGAGCGCCTGTTCCAGCGTGCTTACCGCTTTATAATGCCACTCGCCTTTTGTATTTTTATCATTCAGAATACGGTTTCCGATGATCTCGTTTGCATACGCCGCCTCATGGTCGATGTCATACAGACGGATGCTGCCCGACAGCTGCCCTTCCAGAGCAAGATCGCTCATCAGGCCCCATGCCCATTCTCTGGACCCGCCGCCAATGTAGGCTATATTGATATCCGAGACACAGTCGCCATGATACCTCATCTTTGTCCACTCCTTTATGCGCAAATTGATACTCTGCCTTCAACAGAAAGGCGCCGAATGTTCTGAAAAACAGCGATCAATTTTTGTCAATCAGCGCGGCGGAATCGCGGTCAAGATAAAGATGCCAGTCCGGATGCGTCTTGAGGATCGTGGCAGGCGTCAGATTGCTCACTTCATTCTCAAGCGTTTTTTTAATAGCGTCCGCTTTGACCGCATAAGGCGCGCATGTGAGGATCGTCCTGCTCTTCATGATCATATGCACCGACATGGAGATTGCACGGTTCGGAACATCATCCGTGGTGGCGAACCACCCCTCGCCGACCTGCTGGAGTTTGCACCGCTCGGGAAGATTGACGACGATATACGGATTCATCGTCTCGAAATCTGCCGGAGGGTCGTTGAAGGCGATATGAGCATTTTCGCCGATTCCAATCAGCGCAAGGTCAACAGGCTTTTCAAGCAGGGCGTCCGACAGTTCTTTGATTTTTTTCTCGATATCGCCCTCGCCGTCAACAAAATACGCTTTCTTCAAGTTGACATGCTGCACAAAACGTTCTTTCAGATATTTTCTAAAGCTGGCGGGGTGCGTCTCCGGAAGATCCACATATTCATCCAAATGGAACATTTCCACTTTGCTCCAGTCGATATCAGCCTCGACAAGATGTTTGAACGTATCAAACTGCGAGGCGCCGGTAGAGAGCACGATCCTCGCCTCGCCTTTCTCCGCTATCGTCTTGTTCAATACCTCTTCACAGAATCCTGCCGCCGCTTTACCCAGTGCATCCGGGTTTTTAAAAATTTCGAGCTTCATTTTTATTCCTCCTGAAATGATCTTAATCTTCCAGCAATTTTCTATTGCTGCTGGTCTTTTTACTGTCCGCGCTGATTTTTCGTACTGATTTTCGCACCTCTACAGAAGGAGCAAGCGAGATCGTAAAGCCGCCAATCGAATTTTTTTCTTCAAAAGCATTCATCAGCATTCTCGCTGCAATCCTGCCGGTCTCATATGTAGGCTGATTCACCGTGGTAAGCGGCGGATTGACCATATTCGAAAACTCGATGTTATCAAAGCCGATCACCGACACATCCTCCGGAACAGAAACCCCGCTCAACGCCAGCTGCTGGATCACGCCAAACGCTGTTATATCGTTCACCGCGAAAATCGCGCTCGGGCGAGGGTCAAGCGAAAGGAACTGCTTTGCCAATTCCTTACCGTTTTCGAATTCATACATGCCGCCTTCGATATCGAACTCGCTTTTTGATATTACGATATTTTTCGGATTCAACGGAATATTGTGCGCTGCCAGCGCCTGTTTGTAGCCCTCCAGATTATTTATGCGGCTCTTTAACACCAACGGCGAGGACAGGAAGGCAATGTCCGTGTGTCCCATGGATATCAAATATTCCACCGCCATCCTGCCAGCCTCGACAAAATCAAATTGAATCTTGATACATCCTGGAAAATCGGCATTCTGATCAAATAAAATGACCGTTCCGCCCATTTGGATGAAATCATTCAAAACTTCCGGATCGTCATCTACAGAAGATACAATGATACCCCTTACCTGCTTTTGACAGAGATTCCTGATATGTCGTCTCTCGGTATCAACATTTCGGAACGAATTGCACAGAAAGATGTCATATCCTTTTTTTCTTGCTTCCGCCTCTATCCCGATAATAATTTCTGTATAAAACGGGTTCTGTATCGTCGGCACGATGACCCCAATCTCATTGGTCTCGTTTCTCTTAAGCATCCTGCCCAGAAGATTTGGAGAATAGTTGAGTTCTTTTGCGATTCGTTCCACTTTCTCACGCATGGCCACGCTGACAGGATACCGGCTGTCGCTCAATACGCGTGAAACCGTCGCCGGCGATATATTCCCCGCACGCGCGATATCACGTATGGTCGCCGGCCTTTTTCCCACCTGTTTTTCCATCAGCATGTACATCCTTTCCGGTTCATCGGCAATATCTGCGGCCATGCCTCTCATCGTCTTTCAATGCCTATGAAGTCCTTATGCACATAAAACGCGTGCAACTTACGGTCAGTGTTCTTCTGCCCTGCAAAATCCCGTCGCAAACCCCTCGTATTCTTCAAGAAAATACTCTGCAACCTTGGTCATAAGAACCGTAAGGCTGTCATCGCCGAAGGTGAACTGAACCCTCATCATCCCCAAATAATCATCAATGATATAACAGCACAGTATCAGCGTGTTTTCATCTACCCACGCGGCGCTTGTAGTACAGCGATACCCTTCGCCTTTTGGAACGCCGATACGGCAGCCAGAATAGGTCGTCTCCGGAAACACGCCGGGTTTGTTCCATCCCATCCCAAACTCCAGCACATGATCACCCGATGCGTTGCTGTATGAAAGCGTTCCGTCCTTTCCGGAAAAATCCAAACGCATACGCGTAATTTTCATTCTATTTGGCAGCATTTCAAATTCTCTGCCGGAATACCTTTCTGCGCCGGAACCGACGGGCGAACCCTGTACGACCTGAAGTTTTGCTTCTGCACAGTGCCTGTCCAGTTCCGCCTGGTCTTCCTTTTCCGAATCCGGCAGAGCTGTATCCAGATAAGGATACACTTTCTCATAAAAGATCTGTGGAACCAGTTCCATGTCGTCTGTCATTTCCTGCGTGTCGCCAGTAGTGACGAGCATGGTGTCCTTCTCCGGCAGGCACAGAGCAATCTGCCCGCCCATGCCCTTGAAAGCGAATCCATGGGGCATCACCCATACCTGATAGCCATAGCCGTACGGTGAAAAGCCAAGGTGGTTGACGACGGTATCGATCTGCCGGGTCAGCGCCTTTTCCAGATAGTCGCGCGGGATCAGCTGTTTTCCGTTATACTGCCCCTTATGCATACACACATAGGCGATCTTCGCCAGGTCCAGCGCCGTGCAGATTACGCCTGAGCCGCCCCAGGAATAGCCGTCCGGCGTCTGGATGCATCTGATATCCTTCGATATGCAGAGCGGATCCAGGAGCCTGGGGCGCAAATACTCCAGAAACGGCTGGCCCGTGACGCGCTCAACGATCGCTGTCAGCATCACCGTTCCGGATGTATCATAATGAAAAATGGTGCCGGGCAGATGTGTCGGTTCCGTACGGAAATGTGACGCCACCCAGTCATGGATCGCGATCGAAGTCGTATCGTCGTCGAACGCCGTAGCCATGCGCAGCAGATCGCGTATGGTATCTTTCAGCATGAAGGGATGCGGGTTTTCCGGAAGAAGATCGGGAAAATATCTGCTCACAGGGTCGTCAAGCGCTATTTTCCCTTCACCCGCAAGAATGCCGATGGCAAGTGAGACCATCGACTTGCTGCAGGAATATATACGGTGCCGGCTCTCCGGACCAAAGGGTTTATAGTAAGCGTCAAGCACCTGCTTTCCGTCCTTCACCAGCATGACGGAATGCATGCATAAACGCCTGTTCTCCAGCGCTTTCAGGTAATCCAGCAGCCGTCCGGCCGGGATCCCCGCTTGTGCCGGAACTGCTTTTTCAAAAAACGTACTGCCCATCGTGTCTCATCCCTTGATCAAAAAATTTTTTCGCATAATCTGTCTGCACGCGCGTGTTCTCCCATCTTTCGTGGTCCTTCACGCGCTCTTCAGCGGCGGCCGCTCTTTTCCATATACGGCACGGCTGCCCGCTGCTTGTTGTTTGCCACATATGCGTTCATCAGCTTTTGAACCTCATCAAGCATCTTCTGCTTTCCGGCGATGAATGCAGAATCTTACTTTATCGGTACAAGATGAAATAATCCACATGCTATAGATATCGTTTTCTATACTTTGAGGGTAGCACTTGCTTTACCAACTGTCAATCGTTAATTCAGTTTTTATATGATAAAATGAAAATAGATGTATTTATTTTATAACTTCAGATCGTAATTTCAAATGTTTAAAAACAGTCCTAAAACAAGCTGTATAGATATCGTTTTCTTTTTATTTTGAAAGCTTTTCTTTCATCAAACCAGCACGCTCCCTCCACAGAGCGGCACTTTCTTTTTACATCCCCCTCCCTGTTCTGACTTTCTTCCGAACAGGGAGGAACTTCTTTCTCTCCCATATACATGAGCCGGCGCACTTCACGCAGGTGTCGCTTTGCTCCTGGGAAACTGTCATCTTTCAGACCAGCGCTCATTTGCCAGTATCCGCAGCGCCCGGTATGTGCTGAAAAAGGTTGCGGGCGTGCGCGATAAGCGCCGCCCGCTCATTTGGCAGCGCGCCGTCCATAACCGCGTCCAGAAGCTGCGCCAGCAGCGCGCCGATCTCCGGCCCTTTCGCGCCCAGAGCGGCAAGTTCCGCCCCCGTTATATCGAGCGCGGCAAGCGTGCAGCACGCGCCGCTTGAAAGGACCTGCTGAACCTGCGCGAGCGCCTGCTCCGTTCCCTCTCCCATCGCGCCGCGCAGCGCGATGAGCGCGAGTGCGTCCTCACGCCCGAGCCTGTTTATGAATCTGCGCGCCTGCGGCGCAGATTCCGGAAGAGGGGAAAAGCGCGCCGTGTAAAGCGTCTGCGCCGCGCGCTCCTGCGCGCGCGCAAGCCTGAGC
>CAKTWY010000046.1 GCA_934630445.1 uncultured Eubacteriales bacterium | reverse complement strand
CGCCTCTCCGAGGCGATGCGCTCAAATTTCATGGCGTGCCGTCGGAGACGGCACATGCCCATTATACCATAAAGCGTTCCACGCTTTATGGTATAATAAAGACGCTTCCGAGACGAAAAACCTCGGAAGCGTCTTTGTTTCCAGCGCAGAGCAGCTACTTAATGAAATTTCGGCATATATTCGCCGTGGGCCTCAAGCATTTCATCGACCATGCGCACAATATCGTCAGGAGAAAGCTCCGCCGCGGTGTGCGGGTCGAGCATAGCCGCCTGATAAACATGCTCCAGTTTGCGTGTGCGCGCAGCCTCGATTGTGATGAGCTGCATATTGATGTTTGTCATATTCATTGCCGCAAGCTGTACAGGCAGCCTGCCGACATGGCACGGGTGCACGCCCTTGCCGTTGACAAGGCAGGGGATTTCCACACAGGCGTCTTCCGGGAGATTCTCGATCAGGTGGCCGGTGTTTAGGACGTTGCCGCCGATTTCATATGGCGTATTTGTCACGATCGACTCAATGATATGAGATGCATATTCGTGCGAGCGGACATGCTCGAGCGCGTCCTTGGTCGCGAGGCGCTCGCGCTGCTCATTCCACTTTTCGATCTGATCGATACAGGTGTGGATATAGTGGTCGAGAGGGATATTGTAGCGATCTACCAGCTCGGGATAACGGTTTTTGATATAGAAACAGTTGTATTCGGCATTGTGGTCGCTTGATTCCGTGCAGTAATAGCCAAAGCGCGCGATATAATCATAGCGAACCATGTCATAATGCTTCCCCTCGGCACTTTTCGCAGCGGCGCGGCGGCGAATTTCCGGATAGAGGTCGTTGCCGTCGCGGTCGCGGATGTCCAGAAGCCAGCCCATGTGGTTGATGCCTGCGATCAGCTCGCGCCTGCCTTCGATTTTATCCTCCATGCCGAGGAATGCCAGCAGTTCCTTGGAGCAGGCCTGAACGCTGTGGCACAGACCGACGGTCTTGATGCCGGTGTAGCGCTGCATGTAGCCTGTAAGCATGGCCATAGGGTTTGTATAGTTGATGAACCAGGCGTCGGGGCAAACCTCTTCAATATCGCGTGCAAAATCCTCAAGCACCGGGATGGTGCGCAGCGCGCGCATGATGCCGCCGATGCCGATGGTATCGGCGTTGGTCTGCTGCAGGCCGTATTTTTTCGGGATTTCGAAGTCGATAATCGTACAGGGGTCATAACCGCCGACCTGAATGGCGTTGACGACGAAGTCGGCGCCGCGCAGCGCCTCTTTGCGGTTCTCCACGCCGAGGTAGGTTTTGATCGTTGCATGAGAACCCTTTGCGCGGTTGATAGCGCCGATGACGAGCTGACTGTCCGCCAGACGCTGCGCGTCGATGTCGTAGAGTGCGATCTCGGCATCCTTAAGCGGTTCGGCACACATACAGTCACCGAGCACATTCTTCGCAAAGACGGTGCTGCCTGCGCCCATAAAAGCGATTTTGATCATAGGTTCCATTCCTCTCCTTTTCTAAGTACGGCGGCAGTGTCTGCAAAAACAAATCGCTGCGGAGACGGGCTGCTTTGCCGCTTTTGCGCCTGCCGTAAACTGACAAAATCAACGTTTTGCTTCAGCCGGCAATCTCTATAAAATGGCTTGAGGCAATGATACCATGGAACGGCCGGCAGGAGGATTGGATACTGTGTATACAATTTGTCATGATGTGGTGAGTTATGCAAAATGAAGGGAAGGGGATCCGTCAGATCCGCGCTTTTACGCCTGTGTGCGCGCTGCGCGGCGCGCAGGGAAAAACAGGCCGGATGTCAGTATGCAGATTCAATAAAATGGAATACTTTTTTGATAGTGTAATGCTTTACAATTTTTATTTTTAAATAAATACACATTGATTTGCAGCAAAACATGTGATAAAATAAATTTGAGCGGTAAAGGAGGCGGAGATATGCCCGCACGCATAGAAGATGTGGCGCAGCGGTGCGGCCTTTCGGTGGCAACCGTTTCGCGCGTGATGAATAACGGCAAGAACGTGAGCGCTTCTGCGCGCGAGCGGGTCATGCGCGCGATCGACGAGCTCAACTATTCGCCCAATGCGCTCGCGCGGAGCCTTGTCAAGCGGCGCACCTATCAGATTGGAGTCGTCGTGCCGGATATTTCGACCTCGTTTGCCTCGACAATCCTCGGGAGCATCGAGCGCAGCGCCGCGCAGCGCGGCTACAACATTCTGCTGTGCAACATCATGGGTGACCTGAAGAAGGAATGCCAGTATCTGGAGGCGTTCCGACAGATGCGGGTCGACGGGCTGATCATCCTGCATGAGAAGACGGATGGACGGGTGGGCGAGCTGCTCAGCACGCTCGATGTGCCGGTCGTCGCGTGCACGGTGCGTCTGACACGTGAAGCGGTAAAAAACTGCAGCGTGGTCGTGATCGACGATTACGCCGCGGCGCGCCTTGCGGTGCAGCGCCTTTTGGAGGACGGGCACCGGAAGATCGCGGTCTTCTGCGACGTGCTGGACGAATATTCCTCGGGGGAGCTCAGGAGCCGCGGCGCGGAGGAAGCGCTGCGCGCGTACGGGTATGAACCGGGGGAGATGTTTTTCAGGTATGGAAGGCTCAGCTACGACGACGGATACCGCCATATGAGCGAACTTCTGCGCACGGGAGAGCGGCCGACAGCGGTGTTTGCCGCCAGCGACGACTGTGCGGTCGGCGCAATGACGGCGGCGCTCGATGCGGGGCTGCGCGTGCCGGAGGAGCTGTCCGTGGTGGGCTTTGACGATGCGGCGATCGCCGCGCGCGTGCGCCCGCGCCTGTCCACGATCCGGAAGCCGCTCGACGAGATGGGCCGTATCGCGGCAGAGGAGCTGATCCGTCATATCGAAACGCCGGAGGCCGGGCCCTCGACGATCACGGTCAAGCACGAATTTATCCAGCGCGAGAGCAGCGCTCCCGCGCGCAGCGCGCAGAATTCATTTGGTACAGCGCCGGGCGGGCAAAGTGCTCCGCACGGTAAAATATGATATAACGGAGGAACAGATCATGAAACTTACCATTCTCGGCGGCGGCGGCGTACGCGCACTCATGCTTGCCAAGAGCCTTTCGCACCAGGCCAAAGTACTCGGCATCAGCGAGCTTGTATTCATGGATATCGACGAGGAGAAGCTGCGCGTCTTCGGCGGCATGGCGCGCGAGGTCGGAAAACGCCTGAACGCAGATGTAAAAATCACGCTGACTTCGAATGCGGAGGATGCCATCCGCGATGCGGACTTTGTCATCACGACCATCCGCGTCGGCGGCGACGTGCCGCGCACGAAGGACGAGCGCATTGCGATCGCGCACGGCCTGATCGGACAGGAGACGACGGGCGCGGGCGGATTTGCCATGGCGATGCGCTCGATCCCGGTTCTGGCCGACTACTGCGAAATGGTGAAAAAGCTCGCAAAGCCGGGCGCGATGGTCTTCAACTTCACCAATCCCGCGGGCCTTGTGACCCAGGCGATGAGAAATCTCGGCTATGACTTCGTATACGGCATCTGCGACGCGCCGTCCGGCGTGCTGCGCCAGCTGGTCAAGCATGTCGGCGGCACGCTGGAAAGCTGCCGGATGGACGTGTTCGGCTTAAACCACCTGTCTTATTTCGGCAATTTCCTCAAGGATGGGAAGGACATCACCAAGGATCTGATTGCCGACAAGTCGATTTACGCGCAGACGGATCTGCGCTATTTTGAGCCGGAGCTGCTGGAGCATGTGGGCCTTCTCATGAACGAGTACCTCTATTATTTCTATTACCGCGAAAAGGCGGAGCGCAACCTCGCCGTGACGGAGAAGACGCGCGGAGAGAGCATTGTGGAGTTCAACCGCGATATGCTCAAGGAGCTGACGCACATGGACCCGGAGCGCGAGTTTGACGCGATGCTGCGCATTTACTCCGATTTCAACCACCGCCGTGAGGCAAGCTATATGGCGACGGAGACGTCTGTCGTACGCGACGAGGGAGCGGTGCCGCTGTATGACATCTACACCCCGGACGAGGGCGGCTACGCGGGCATCGCGATGGCGTTCATCAAGGCGAAGATCGAGCAAAAGCAGAGCGAGATGGTCCTTTGCGTGCCCAATAACGGCACGGTAGACTGGCTCGAGGACGACGACGTGGTCGAAACGTCCTGCTATATCGGGCCGGAGGGCGCTTTCCCGAAGAAGATGACGCTTGCGCTTCCGGAGAGCGCGAAAAACCTGATCCGCACGATGAAGCTTTATGAGCGCAACGCCGTGCGCGCTATCCTGACAAAGGACCGCGACCTTGCGGTCGACGCGCTGATGGTGCATCCGCTCATCAATTCCTATTCGCTGGCCAAAGCGCTCGTCGACGAGTACCTCGAGGCGCATAAGGACTTTGTCGGCGCGTGGAACTGAAGTGTTCGGGGGGCATGACGATGAATGATCAGGTAGTTTCCATCGGAAAGATCTGCATGGACTTTATCTACGGCGGGATGGAGCGCCTCCCCGCGCTGGGGGAGGAAATCTACTCAAAGGGATTTACCATGCAGTTCGGCGGCGGCTCGCCGGCGACGCTCATCCATCTGAAGCGGCTGGGCGTGCCCCACAAGCTCGGCCTTTTCCTGGGAAAGGGAAATCTGAGCGCGCTGGCGCAGCGCATGCTGGGCGATTACGGCGTGTGCTACGAGAACCTTTACCGCGGCGTGCTGGCGGATCCGCTGGCCATTACCTCCGTCATGTCGACGAAGCATGACCGCGCGTTTGCGAGCTTTGAGCCGGATGGGGGCGCGTACATGAACATCCCGGAAGGGGAGATGTATGAACTTTACCGCGGCGCGCGCGTGGCGTATATCCGCCTCGGCTACGACGATGTATGGCGGCGCTTGAAGCGCGAGGGCGCGACGCTGATCCTCGATTCGTACTGGACGGATGAGCTGTCATTCGATATGTACCGCGAGGCGTTCACATACATCGACTACTTTACGCCAAACGAGAAGGAAGCGCCGAAGATCATGGGCGTTCAGACGCCGGAGGAAGCGCTCGACGCGCTTGCAGAGTATATTCCCAACCCCATGGTCAAGCTCAGCCGCCATGGCTGCATCATCAAGGAGAATGGCAGGACGGTGCACGTACCTTCGACGGACAATTTTGTGCATGTCGATTCGACCGGTGCGGGCGACGCGTTTATCGCGGGCTTTATCTATGGGATCTATCACGGCCATTCGATGCGGGAGAGCACCGCTTTCGGCAACATCATGGGTGGGAACTGTGTGACAAAGCACGGATGTCTCGCGGCTGAGATGGATGAAAAGACGCTGCTTGCGTACTACAAAACGCTGTACTGCTGACGCGGTGCTGCCGGGAGGGGGCCCTGTGCGCTCTTCCCGGCGGCCTGCCGAGGCTGACGGGAGGCTATTATGAGACCACAGCTGATTGCGGCGCGTTCCGTCATTGCGGCGGTGCGCAGCGAGGAAGCGCTCACGCATGCGCTGCATTCCGGCGCGTCGGCCGTTTTTCTTTTGAGTTCGGATATTTCCAGCCTGCCGGAGACGGTCGCGCGCGTAAAAGCCGCGGGGAAGCCGGTTTTTGCACATATGGATTTTATAGAAGGCCTCGGAAAAGACAAAAGCGGGGCCAAATATCTTTCCAATGTCATCCGGCCGGACGGGGTGATCACGACAAAGAGCGCGCTGGCGCGCTATCTCATGGCCGAAGGGATGTTTGTGATACAGCGTTTTTTCATGGTCGACAGCCAGTCGTTTGAAACGGCAGTGCGCACCATTCGCGATCTGAAGCCTGACATGGCCGAGATCATGCCCGCCGTTACGCCGACGGCCATCCGCCGCATGTGCGGCGCGGTGAAGACGCCGGTCATCGCAGGCGGCCTTGCCGTCACGGCCGACGATGTGCGCCTCGCGCTCGACGCGGGGGCGTGTGCCCTGTCGACAGGCGCGCGCGCGCTTTGGGATCTGGACACGGCGGCGCTCGGCTGAGGACCTTGCGCCGGACGGAAGGAGACAGGGCGCCTGTCAAAAAGATGATTTTCTTTTCCAAAGCGCTTGCTTTTTGCATTTCGGCGCGGTATACTATAAGCATAATCAGATAATATGAATGTGTTGAGTTGTTGAGTCACATCAGAGCAGGGCCTTGGCCCTGGCTTTGCTGTGGCTTTTTTTGCTGTGTAAAAAGCGGCGCAGCACATTCGAACAAATGATGGAGGTGCCCTATGAATTTCGATGTCATCGTGATCGGCGCGGGCGTGACCGGCTCATTTATCGCAAGGGAGCTGCGCGCGTATGAACTGAGCGTATGTGTGCTCGATCGTTCCTACGACGCCGCGACGGGGGCGAGCGCTGCCAACAGCGGCATTGTGCACGCGGGGTTTGACGCGGCGGCCGGTACGAACAAGGCAAAATTCAACGTCCTTGGAAATGGCATGATGGAGCGCGTATGCCGCGATCTGCACGTGCCGTTCCAGCACGTCTCCTCGCTGGTCGTTGCGTTTGATGAGGCGGACATGGCGACGATCCGCACGCTTTATGAAAACGGCCTGAAAAACGGTGTGCAGGGGCTTGAGATCATTGACCGCGATGCGCTCAGGGCGCTTGAGCCGCATATCGCGCCGGAAGCGATCGGCGCGCTTCACGCTCCGACCGGCGCGATCGTCTGCCCGTACGAGCTGACGTTCGGCGCGCTGGAAAGTGCGGTGATCAACGGCGCGCAGTACCGTTTCAATACTGAAGTGACCGGCGTAGAGCGCAAAGATGGCCTTTTCCATCTGCGCACGAGCACGGGCGAGTACACCTGCCGCTATCTCATCGACGCGGCGGGCGTCGGTGCGGACGCTATCGCAGCGCTCTGTGGCGACGGCTTTTTCCGGATCACGCCGCGCAAGGGCGAGTATATGCTGATGGACAAGCGCGTCGGAAAGACCGTGAGCCACGTCATCTTCCAGACGCCGAAGAACCATACGAAGGGCATCCTCGTCTCTCCCACGGTGGACGGGAACCTTTTTGTCGGACCGAACGCCAATTATGTGGACGACAAGGCGGACACCGCTACCACGCCGGACGGCCTTGCCGAGGTCCTCGCGGGCGGACGCAGGTCTGTGCCGATGATCGATCCGCGCTATACGATCACATCCTTTGCCGGCCTTCGTGCCACGGGGTCGACGGGTGACTTCATTATCGGCTTCTCCGACAAGGTGGAGAACCTCTATTACGCCGCGGCGATCGAGTCGCCGGGCCTTACCTCCGCGCCTGCGATCGGCGCGCATGCCGCAGCGGAGATCGCAGCGGCTGCGAAAGCGGAAAAGCGCGCGCAGTTTGACCCCATCCGCCCGCGCACGCCGGTGCTGCATGAGCTGCCGGAGGAGGAGCTTGCGGCCATGGTGGGGAAAAACCCTGCTTACGGCAGGATCGTCTGCCGCTGCGAGAAGATCAGCGAGGGTGAGATCGTGGACGCGATCCACCGCGCGGTGCCCGCGACGACGCTCGACGGTGTCAAGCGCCGTACGCGGGCAGGGATGGGGCGGTGCCAGGGCGGCTTCTGCGGGCCGAAGATCACGGACATCCTGGCCGCGGAGCTGGGCATGGACGTGTGGCAGATCACGAAGTCCGGTCCGGGGTCGGAGATCCTCATCGGAAAGACGAAAACCGGAACTGCAAGGGAGGAAAGATAATGGCGAAGGAGACGATCAGGCGCGATGTCGTTGTCATCGGCGGCGGGCCGGCAGGCCTTGCAGCCGCCATTGAAGCCAAGCGCAACGGCGCGAAAAGCGTCACCATTTTGGAGCGCAATCACGAGGCAGGCGGGATCCTGCAGCAGTGCATCCATACGGGCTTTGGCCTTCATATTTTCGGCGAGGAGCTGACAGGCCCGGAGTACGCGGGGCGCTTTATCGACGAGGCGCACAGCGAGCAGATTGAGATCCTCCTCGACGCCATGGTCATGCACATCTCCCAGCAGCGCGTCGTCACCGTGCTTTCCGCCGCGGGGCTCATGGATGTCGAGGCGGGTGCGGTGGTGCTTGCCATGGGCTGCCGCGAGCGCACACGCGGCGCGATCGGCATTGCAGGCACGCGGCCGGCGGGCATCTTTACCGCCGGCGCGGCACAGCGCTATATGAATATCGAGGGCTACATGCCGGGCAAAAATGTCGTTATCCTGGGTTCGGGGGATATCGGCCTGATCATGGCCAGACGCATGACGCTCGAAGGCGCAACGGTCAAGATGGTGCTGGAGGCGATGCCCTTTTCAGGGGGCCTTACGCGCAATATCGTGCAGTGCCTGAACGATTTTGACATCCCCCTGCGCCTCTCTCACACGGTTGTACAGGTGCATGGCAAGAAGCGCCTTGAAGGCGTCACGGTCGCGGCGCTCGATCAGAACCGCCGCCCCATTCCCGAGACGATGGAGTATGTCGCGTGCGACACGCTGCTCTTATCCGTGGGCCTGATTCCGGAGAATGAACTCTCCCTGGAGATGGGCGTCGCGCTCGATGCGCTCACGCAGGGCCCCGTCGTCACCTCGCATATGGAGACCTCCGTTCCAGGCGTGTTCGCCTGCGGGAATGTTGTGCATGTGCACGACCTGGTCGATAACGTCACGGCGGAGAGCCGCATTGCAGGGCGCTATGCCGCGGCTTTCGCGGCAGATCCGGCGGCGGACGCGGCAGCGCGCGCCGTGCGCACACAGGCGGGGCGCGGCGTGCGCTATATCGTGCCGCAGAACGTGCTCGTTTCCGCAGGCGCGGAAACATGCAAGCTTTTGTTCCGCGTGTCGGACATCTATGAGAAGGCGAAGATCACCGCCCGGTGCGGCGACACGGTGCTCGGCAGCGTGCGCAACGTAAAATTCACACCCGGCGAGATGGAAAGTATTGAGATCGACACGGCGGCGCTCAGCGGCTGCGGCGAAGACGCTGTGATCACCGTATCGCTTGACTGACAGGAGGGGCCAATATGGAAACGAAAAACATCATTTGCGTCACCTGCCCGCGCGGCTGCCCCATCGCGGTCACGCTGGAGGACGGAATCGTTACGGCTGTGAGCGGCAATGCCTGCAAGCGCGGCCATGAATATGCGATCAATGAAGTTACCGCGCCGGTGCGCATGCTCACAAGTACGGTGCGCGTCAAAGGCGGCGTTATTCCGATGCTTCCGGTCAAGACAGCGGCGCCGATCCCAAAGGATCTTCTTCTGAAAGCGATGCGTGATATCAACGCCGTCATTGCACAGGCGCCGGTATGCGTGGGCGATGTGGTCCTTGCAAATGTCATGGGCACGGGTGTCGATATCGTCGCCGCGCGCGACGTGGCAAAGGCGTAAAGACCGGCCGGCGCCCGGGGTGCATCTCCTTGGCAGGGATAGCGCTCCGGACCCCGGCCGTTTTTTATTGCAGAGCAAACAAAAATACATCTGCGCTTATTTTGTAAACTGTTTACAAAATAAGCGCATAATGATACCATAATCGTATCCTCCAGCGCATGTGTGGGCATCCTAAAGCCAAACAATGATGCGTTATGTGAGGAGAAGCGAGAGATGAAATTGACAGCAGAAGAAGTTCGCGCTGTGAAAAGCCGCGGATTTTTATTCAATCGCGACCGGGAGCATTTTTCAGGCCGCATTCTGACAAGAAATGGTGTTATGACCAGCGACGAGCTGGAAGCCATGGCGCGCGCCGCGCGGAAATACGGCAACGGCACAGTGGCCCTGACGACGCGTCTTACAGCGGAGGTACAGGGGCTCACGCTTGAAACGATCGACGCTTTCAGCAGTGATATTGCGCGCGCAGGGCTTGAAACCGGCGGAACCGGGAGAAAAGTGCGTCCGGTCGTCGCGTGCAAGGGCACGGTATGCGTGTTTGGCTTGATCGATACCCAGGCCCTGGGGGAAGAAATGCACCGGCGCTTTTATGAGGGGTATGCGGATGTGACCCTGCCGCATAAATTTAAGATCGCAGTGGGCGGCTGCCCGAACAACTGTGTGAAGCCTGATCTGAACGACTTCGGCGTGGTGGGACAGCGCCTGCGTACCTTTGATGCGGAAAAATGCCGCGGCTGTAAAAAATGCGCGGTCGGCGAGGTGTGCCCCATGGGGGCTGCAAGCGTTGATGGAGGCAAGCTTGCGCTCGATGAAAAGCTCTGCAACAACTGCGCACGCTGTGCGGACAAGTGCTATTTCGGTGCGGTAAAAGGCGGACAGGTCCGATATAAGGTTTATGTGGGCGGGCGCTGGGGCAAGCTGACGCGGCACGGAACGCCGCTCAAAACGCTGTTTGACCGTGAGGGTGTGCTTGACGCCTGTGAAAAGGCGCTTCTTCTGTTTAAAGATCAGGGAAGAGATGGGGAACGCTTCGGCATGCTTGTCGAGCGGCTCGGGGGCGAACGGGTGGAGGAGCTGTTACTGTCGGAAGAGCTCCTGCAGCGCAAGGACGAAATCCTGCATGGAAAACCCGTATAAAGCGCCGCACGCTTGCGGCCGACGCGCCTTTTCTGGTGAAGGGCCATTTCGTGCAGGCCATGCGCTTTTTTGAAATCGATCGAAGGCAATTGATATATGGGCTTTGAAAGCACGGGAATCGGAGGGCGAGACCATGAGAATGTGGATGTCACTTCAGGCGGTGCTGCGCCAGGTGCGTTACCTGCTCTATCCTCCCAAATGTGTGTTTTGCGGAGAAGCTCTTACAGGCAGCGATGGCTTCTGCGCGCAGTGTGTTGAAAAGCTGTCGTTTTATGAACGGCCCGTTGAGGGAGGCGGCGGAACGTTTTACGAGCGCTGCTACTGCGCCCTGCCGTATGAAGGGGCGGTGCGCCGTTCGCTCCTGCGCTATAAATTTTATGGAAAGAGCGCATACGCAGCAGCGTATGCGGCGCTGCTCGCGGGCTTTCTGGCAGGCTTCGATGAGGTCATGACGGTGGATGTCGTGACCTGGGTGCCCGTGAGCCGCCTTCGCCGCAGGAAGCGCGGCTACGACCAGGCGGAGCTGCTTGCATGCGCGCTTGCCGCCCGGCTGGGAAAGCCGTGCCGGGCGCTGCTGCAGAAGGTGCGCGACAGCGCGCCCCAGCCGGGAAAAGGCAAGGCGCAGCGGCGCGCCAATGTACTGGGCGCGTTTGCGGCGGCAAGAGGCGCGCACATAGCGGGAGAACAGATCCTGCTGGTCGATGATATTTTTACGACCGGCGCAACCATGGAGGAGTGCGCGCGCATCTTAAAAACGGAAGGGGCCGCGTGCGTGCTCGGCGCGGCTTTTGCGCGAACACCGCTCGCCAAAGCGCATGCATGCGCGGCACATGGTGGAGAATGGTTATATTTTACAGAAAATGATTGAAATAATAGAAAAATGAGATATAATGAAAGATAACCACAGGCTATTTTTATGATGCACGCGCGGCAGCGGTCCGCAGGGGCCGAGATGCACGCGGATAAAATCAGTTTTGATTGCGGAGCAATCACAAATGGTGGATACATGCAGGGAACTTTTTTTGCGTTTGAGCGGTTGTTTTGACAAAATTCGGGTGCCGGTAAAATGGCATCTGTGGCCGCAGACGCAGGGAAAGGCGCGTTCCGTGACATGATTAAATTGATAGAGGTGCAGAAATGTTTTCAAATAACGACATTGGGATCGACCTTGGCACAGCTTCCGTTCTCGTATATGTGAAGGGGAAGGGGGTCGTTCTGCAGGAGCCGTCAGTGGTGGCGATCGACCGTGCGTCGGGCAAGGTGCTTGACGTCGGCGAAAACGCGCAGAAGATGCTCGGCAGGACGCCGGGGAATATTGTCGCGATCCGCCCCCTCAGAGAGGGCGTCATTTCCGACTATGAAATGACGGAAAAAATGATCAAAGAGTTTATCCGCAAGGTGCAGGGCTTCCGCCTGTTTAAGCCGAATATCGTCATCTGCGTGCCGAGCATGATCACAGAGGTGGAAGAGCGCGCTGTGATCGATGCGGGCATGCAGGCGGGCGCACGCCGCGTATTTCTCATTGAGGAGCCGGTCGCGGCGGCGATCGGCGCGGGCATCGACATCTCCAAGCCGAACGGCAATATGGTGATCGATATCGGCGGCGGCACCACGGATGTCGCGGTCATTTCCCTCGGCGGCATCGTTGAAGCGACGTCGATCAAGATCGCGGGCGATAAGTTCGACGAAGCCGTCGTCAAATACATCCGCAGGAAACACAATGTCCTTATTGGCGACCGCACGGCGGAAGAACTGAAAATGACCGTCGGCTGCGCATATCCGCGTGAGGAGGAGGTCTCGATGGAGATCAAGGGCCGCTGCCTGATGACGGGCCTGCCGAAGACGTTCTCTGTGACGTCGACGGAACTTCTGGAGGCATTTGAAGAAGTGCTCGCGCGTATTATCGAGGCGGTGCACACGGTGCTTGAGCGCACGCCGCCCGAGCTGGTGGCCGATATTTCGACCAATGGCATTGTTATGACCGGCGGCGGGAGCCTTGTCTGGGGCCTTGATAAGCTGATCGAGGCGAAGACCGGCATCCACACCTATGTGGCGGATGATGCCATTTCATGTGTGGCATATGGTACGGGCAAGACGCTCGACAATGTATCTCAGATGCAGGACGGTACGATGAACATCGCGCGCCGCCAGACGATGAATATGTAAAGCATCAAAAGCCCGATGCAGATTGAAATCTGCATCGGGCTTTTCTTTTGATTTGGAGCGGCCATTCGCGCCGGAGGCATACGCTTGAAAGGATGGACCGGCCGGGTTCAGCAACATTTCAACATACCGCACAGAGAATAAGCGCCGCCCAACCTGGGCGGCGCTTCTTCGAAGATAGGAAGATGAGAAAATGAACTGTTTACTGCAGGGAGAGCCAGAAATCGCTGACCGTTTGAATATTGTCGTAGACAAAGTCAAAATCGTTTTCAAATACCGGGATGTCGCTGAGCGGCGGGTTCCCTTCCGCCAGGGGAACTTCCGGACGCAGCGACCAGCCGCCGATGGTGTTGAAAGGAACGAATCCCTTGCCCTGACCATCCGCTTCGCCGACGAGGTAACGGATCAGGAGCTTTGCACCGTTCGGATGCGGCGCCTCATTGACGATGTTTAAGGTGTTCAGACCATAGATACCGGTTGTAGGCGCGAGGTCCATGATTGCTTCCATCGGCCAGCCCTGCTCGTCGCGCTCGCGGATCTTTGAGGACGCCGCATAGCCCACAGGCGGGGTCGTTCCGGTGGCGGTGCCGACGGATTCGACGATCTTGCCGCTGGAGCTTTCAAAGACGGGATCATTCGCAGAAAAGCGTTTGATAAATTCGTAACCTGCGTTTTCGCAGCCGTCACTCAGAACGATGTCCTCGCCAAAAACTTTTTTATATTCTTCCGCCATGACGTCTGCATTGTCGACAAACGCGGTCAGCAGCGCCATATAGCCCTGATTTCCCATTGGATCGGTAAAGATAAAGCGGCCTTTCCATTCAGGTTTTGTCAGATCCCACCAGCTGTTGATAGGCCGCTCGGAATTGGCGGCGGAATTGTAGAACCACCAGCTGAGCTCGTAATAAAGCGGCGTATACCGCTCAAGAACGGCAGGATCTACATTTGCGAAGATGTCTTCCGGGTTATACTTGTGAAAAATACCGGGTTCAAGATAGTCTTTGTAAAGCGCGCCGGTCTGCTCTTTCATGTGTACGACATCGCAGGTGCGGATACCGGCTTCATACTCGCGCGTAATTTTTTCCAGAAGTTCATTGGTGGAGATGTCATACGTTTCCAGCATGACATCGGGGTAGTCTTCCGCCCAGGACTTCTCAACTTTGGACATGCGGCTGGAGATGGAATAGACGACGACCTTGCCTTCTTTCTTTGCAGCTTCATAGAGTTCGTCGCGGGTCTCGGTTTTGTTCAGGCCGTTGTCTTCCGCCCACTGCTGTTCCGGGGAAAGGGCAGACGTTTCGGGCGCTGCGGGGGATTGGGTGTCGCTGGGAGCGGCGGGGGTTTGTTCGTTTGTGGACGGGGAAGGAGTCTCACTGTCGACGACTGTGCATGCGCCAAGTGACAGTGTTACGCACAGTGCCAGCGCGAGTGCCAGAAACCTTTTTGCCTTTGACATGGTTAACCCTCCGTTCAATCTTCATATGCGAACTCTTTTCGAGATTTGCGCGCTGTTTGCCGGAGTGCGGGAAAGGCTATGCCTCCACGCTGTCGAATTCCTCTTCCAGGGCGCGCTTGATCAGGCGCCCGTTTGCCTTGTCGTAGACGTTGACCTTGTCGAGGTTGATGTTCAGATATACCACTTCGTCGCTGTCGTAGTTTGCCAGGCCGAGGACTTTTACAAGCATGCTCACTTCGCCGACGGTGGCGGTCACGAGCGTTTCAGACCCCGCCGGCATGCAGGTATAAACACTGGCGCATATGCCGCCGTCTGCCGGCGTTTTGCTGATTTTGATCTGCTCGGGACGGATGCCGAGCATGCACTCGAACGGATCTTTGACGTTGATCTCATCTGTAAAAAGCGCGTTGGAAAATTTCAGCTCGCCCAGCGTGGAGGATACCTCCAGCACGCCGTTCATCACGCGCGCGCGGCCGGGCACAAAGTTGATGCGCGGGTTTCCGATAAAGTCTGCCACACGCAGGGAAACCGGGTTTTGATAGACGTTCAGCGGTGTGTCGACCTGTTCGAGGCGTCCGTCAAAAAAGATGGCGATGCGCGTGGACATCGTGAGCGCTTCGACCTGGTCGTGCGTAACATAGATGACGGTAGTGCCGAGCTCCTTGTGCAGGCGCTTCAGCTCAGAGCGCATGTCGACGCGCAGCTTTGCGTCCAGGTTGGAGAGCGGTTCGTCGAGCAGGAGGATCTTCGGCTCGGATACAATGGAGCGGGCGATCGCGACGCGCTGCTGCTGCCCGCCGGAGAGCTCGGAAGGATAACGGTCGACATACTCTGCGATCTGCATGCGCTTCAGGGCGCCGGCAACGCGCTTTTTGATCTCTTCCTTTGGCTTTTTCAGCGTTTCAAGAC
>CAKTWY010000045.1 GCA_934630445.1 uncultured Eubacteriales bacterium | reverse complement strand
CGAACTGCCGGAAGATATGGCGCGCCTTCTCGCTGCGCCGCGCGGCACGGACAGCATCTGAATCGATATAAAAAAGCTTGAAAAACGGCGCTTATCAGCGCGTTTTTCAAGCTTTTTCTGCGCAGAACACGCCACAGGGCGAGGCGTTTCCCGCACTATTTGATCTCAAACTCCTGGCTGCCCATATACCCGGGCGCAATTTCATACTTTTCAAACACGACCACAGGGTTCCCCGCCGCATTGATATAAAAGCGCTGATCCTCGGGAATAGAGTCAAATCGCTCCCCAGCCGTCTCCGGATCGGCAGTGTCCGCGTCAAGGTAGCCAAAGTACAGCGCTTCAGGGTCTGCCAGCATACGCTCACGCATCTGCCGCTGAACCTCGCGCGTAACGACCTGCCTGTAATCCGCGCCGAGAAGGTCGCGCAGCGTCAGCTCCCTGCCCGTCTCCAGATCGATGTTGTAAAATGTGTACTCCGTAAAAACATTTGCGCGTGTCTCGCTGCGGGTGATGACGAAGGAAAGCGTGTCCGCGTCCGAACATTTGACCTCGTAATCAATGTGCACGTCAAGCGGGATGTATTCCGCCGGATCGCCGCCGGTGCTGAGGTACGCGTCATACATCTCCTTGGCATTCTGCCGCGCCTGGTCGACGGTCGCATCCACTTTTACGCGGATCTCGTTGTTGATGCGCCGCTCCAGATCGGTATTGCCCGTATTGGCAATCTGCGGCAGGCGCACCTGGATGATTTTCGATTCATCCTGCTGAACAAAGCTGCGGAAGGTGCATACGCGCGCGATCTGTCCGATGACAGGCACGTCGGACAGTTCCAGCGCGAGCACGGGGCTGACGTTCAGCGCACCGATAAAAAGAAGCGCAAAGCATGCGGCCGCAGCCGTCACGCATCGAAGTGCGCGCCGGGGCCTGCGTTTTTTCATGGCTTCAAAAATCGCCGTATCCACGCGCTTGCCGAGTTCCTCCGGGATTTCCGCCGCCTGATACACAGCGCGGTATTCCTCTATAAAGTCTTTCACGATATCACCTCCTGCGTTTCGATCAGACATTTGAGCTTCCTCAAGGACGAATAAAGCCTGGTTTTGACCGTATTCTCATTCATGTGAAGAACCTGCGCCACTTCGCTGATCTTCATATTCTCAAAAAAGCGCAGGATAATAATCGCGCGCAGCTGCGGATCAAGGCCGTTGATCGCCGCATACAGATCCTCGTGCTCGTGAAGATCCTTTTCCATATACGGTTTATCCTGCAAAAGCTCGTCTGAAAGAATCAGATATTTGTTTTTGCGCAGATACGTCAGGCTCTCGTTGACAAGAATGCGGTAAAACCACGTTTTCATATAATCGGTATTCCGAAGTGAAGAGATATGCTGCAGCGCTTTCACAACGGCTTCCTGCACCACATCCAGCGCTGCCTCGCGATTTTTGACATAGCTGTAGGCCAGGCGGTAAAACGCGGCGCTGTCATTCTTGATATAAGCCGCGAGCATATCGTATTTCTGGCTTTTCTCCATTACTCCTCCCAGCATCATACCTGCTGCACCGCTGTTGCCGCAGCGCTCCTTTTCATCAAACATCCGCCGCCCGGCAGCAGATTCCTCCGGACAGCCTGCTGAGCGGCATCTTCACCGCTGCTTTGTTTACCCCAGATACGCCCCGATCACTTTTCCGGCGGCGGAGGCGTCGTGTGCGACGCACACAGCCACATATTTGCCGGAGCGTGAAATGATCGCTTCCTCCAGTGTCTTCACCTCTGCGGGAACGTAATCGCGAAAGCTTTCCTTCTGCTCCTCGATGCGGTCCTTCGCCGCCTCTTCAAACGCCTGCGCCTCATCCTCATCCGCCGCCTGCAGCAGGACAAGCTCTTCCGCCGTGGCGCCGGTGCTCACATACGCCCAAAGCTCCGCCGAGGAAGAAAGCGTGACGCCGTACAGGTCGTTTACGATATCGGCGTCCGTCTGCGTCATCTCATCTGTGAAAACGCCCTTGTCCATCAGTTCGGATGCGAGTGCAGACAGGTCCGCATCCGCTTTGCCGGATGCAGGCGCATCCTGCGCCGCGCAGCCGGCGAGCATCAGCACACAGGCCAAAAGCGCCACAGCCAAAGACAGCGCCGCCCATTTCTTCTTCATCATGATCATATAAAGTCACTCCTGCTCCGTTTCAGTTTCTGAAACCGTGTGCGTCCTGATATATTCAAGCCACACGCCGTAATATTCCTTGTTCATATGCACGCCGTCGGTTGAAGCATCCTTGGGCAATCCGCCGTCTTCGTCGCGCAGCGCGGACTGTACGTCGACATAATAGACCTGTTCACGCTCGGCCACGCCCCGAATCGCTTCGTTGAACTGCGTGATTTTCTCATTGTTATAAATTTTATCCTTCTGCGATTTCTCCGTGCTCACAGGAAGAATGGACTGAATATAGATCTGTGCATCCGGCTGCGCATCCCGCACGGCGCGCACCATCTCCGCGTATTTTTCCGCAAACACATCGACATACGGCCACCCCAGTTCGTTTGTGCCGAGCATGATATAGACCTTGCCGTACTGCTTCTCCTTCAGGGCGTCGATGACTGTGACCTTCCCTGCCTCCGTTTTGATCACAGGCTTTGTAAGGACCGTATCGATCATGAGCCCGCGGTCGGCAAACACGTCGGCCTGGGGAATGATTTTATAAAGGCGGATCCCTTCCGAACGGGAATTGCCGATGAACGCCGCGTCGTCAAACCACTCCATCCCGACGCTGTCGCTCTGCGGCACGGGGCTGGAATAGTCGTACTCCTGCGTCTGCGGCGGCAAATCGTCCTCCGGCAGATGTGGCTCCTCCGGCGGTTTTTCTTCCGGGAGCTGCCCGCTGGGGGGCGTATCTTCCGGCGCAGAGGACGGCTCGTCCTTCTCCCCGTCCACCGCCGCGTCCGTTCCCTGCATAGGCGTATCTGTTTCGTCCGTTGGATGCGGCTGGAATCCTTTTGCATAAATCAAGCAGCACGCAGCGAGCGCCGCGCACAGCAGAACCCATATAGCGATTTTCATCCGGACTGAGCGGCCCCTGCCGCTGTAATGCTTTCCCTGGTACAAGCGTATCCTCTCCAAGCGTTATAATTGTTTCGTGCCATTCTATCTCTATAGACATATTATAACACAATAAAGTTTTCTCTTAAAAAAGAATCGCCGCAATATTATTTTTATTTTTGCTCAGGCCATCTCCGGCGGGCGCCTGCCTGTATATGCAGCTCCCCGCGCAAGCCCAAAGGCTTGGTGTGCTCCCAATCCTGATTTGGATAAAATTGGCGCTTACACGCGTTTGAAATACGCTTTTGCAAGTCGCGTTTCGGCCGTGCGCGGCATATACTGCCGATGAAAGCAAACATTAGGAGGTATTTCTGTATGCCGCATCAAAATAGAGTGTCTTTTTTCCTCGGCGCCAATTCCCCGGACGGCTTTTACTCTCTTTTTGAGGAACTGACGGACTGCGACGCGGTGCGCGACGTGTACATAATTAAAGGAAGCGCCGGCAGCGGCAAGTCGTCCTTCATGCGAAAAATCGCAGAACGGCTCGTGCGCTCCGGCGCAGGCGTGGAATATGAGCTTTGCTCCTCCGACCACCGCTCGCTCGACGGCATCCTGTGCCCAAAAGCGGGCGCCGCGATCGTGGACGGCACCTCGCCGCATGTCTGCGAGCCAAAATACGCGGGCGCGCGGGAGCATTATGTTTCTTTTTCCGATTTTCTGGACTGTCCGCCGCTTTCAAAAAAGCTCGGCGAGATTCAGAGCGCCTCGCATGAGATTCACACGAACTACGAAAGTGCGTACCGCTTCCTGCAGGCGGCAAGAAAAGTGTCGGACGAGAGCTTTCAGCTCGTGATCCGGCACGTGGACACCGCGCGCATCAAAACGCGGGCAGTCCATCTGGCGCGCCGGCTGCTCACCGGACGCGGTCCGGGCGGCGGTGAAAAAAAGCGATTTCTCAGTGCGGTGTCGCCGGAGGGCGTGATTTTCCTCGAAAGCACGGTGACGACGCTGTGTCCGCGGATCATCGAGCTCCACGATACGTATGGGCTCTCTCCGTTTTTCCTGCTCCCGATCCGCGATGCGGCGCTTGCGGCAGGATTCGAGGTGATTTCCTGCTGGTGTACGCAAAACCCGGCGACAAAACTGGAGCACCTGCTCATTCCGGCGCTCGGGCTTGCGTTCATTTCCACCAACCGCTGCATCACGCTCAGCACCCAGCCGGAACGGCGTATCCGTCTGGACGCCTATCTCCCGCCCGATGACACACGGGCGCTGCGCGCCCGCCTGCGCCTGCAGACCAAATGCGAGGAAGCGCTGCTTGCAGAGGCTTTTTCAGCCCTGGACCGTGCAAAGGCCGGTCACGACCTGCTTGAACGGCTGTACAACCCGCACGTCGACTTCCCCGGGGTGTATCGCCTGGCGGACACCCTCGGTGAAAAAATCGGTTTGGTGCTGTAAGCGCTCAAAGCGCCATAATACGCTGAAATGTGTCCGCTTCATACGCACAGATTTTCAAATCGGCGGCGGAACCGGCAAGCAGGCCGCCGTTCGTTCCATTGAAGGCGACTGTGCGCATACCTGCCGCGATGGCGGCTTCAAGGCCGTGGGCGGAATCTTCGATCGCAGCGGCATGCTCCGGCAGGACGCCAAGCTCCCGCACGGCTTTTAAGTATATCTCGGGGTCAGGCTTCCCGCACCGGACCTCGTCGCCCGTCACGACAGCGGAAAGATATCTCCACAAAGAGAAGCGTTCGATCACATACGCTACGCTTCTGCGCGGCGAGGAGGAAGCGACGGCGAGTTTAATCCCCTCGGCATGCAGACGCCGGATGAGATCTTCCACGCCGGGAATAAGGCACAGCTGCGCCTCCCCAATAAGCGAATTGTATATGAGGTTTTCAAACGCTTCCTCCGCCTGGGCTGCGGTGATGCCGCACTGCGGAAAAAGCGCGACCATCTTCCTCCCGGAATCGGCGGCATTCAGGCCCGTAAAATCCAGCGCGATCTGCTCGGTATACGGGATGCCCAGCCGCGCATGCAGCGCCCGGTGATTTTTATGATAAATCGGCTCGCTGTCGATCAGCACGCCGTCCATATCGAAAACAACTGCCTGTATTCCCATATATTCTGTCCTCTTCAACATCCTGTTTTTCAAACGGTGATCAGTTCATAGGCGCGCCGGCCCAGGCCGATCTTCTCCCCGTGTTCCAGCTGGACCTTCCAGTTTGTTTCGGGGAAAATCGAAGTAAAATGGTCTTCGCACGTATGTGCACATTCGCCGAGCATGCTGTTTTCAGCGGGTACGGCGGCATTGACAAGGTCGGCGCAGGCCATATCGAGCGCCACAGGGTCAAAAGACGCAAGCATGCCGATATCTGCGACGATGGGCCGGTCATTTTCCGCATGGCAGTCGCAGTTCGGCGACACATCCATCACGAGGCTGATGTGGAAGCTCGGCCTGTCCTGCACCACGGCGAGGCTGTATTCGGCGATTTTGCGGTTCAAAACATCGTTCGCCTCGTCCCAGAGCGGCACGATCGCGTCAAACGGGCAGGCGCCGATACATCTGCCGCAGCCGACGCAGGCGTGCGTATCGATCGCCGCCTTTCTGTTTTCAAAAGAGATCGCCCCATGCGCGCAGTTTTTCGCGCACGCGCCGCAGCCCCGGCATACATCCGCGAGGACTTCCGGCTTTCCGGCACAGTGCATCTCCATCTTGCCCGCGCGCGAGCCGCAGCCCATGCCGAGGTTTTTGAGCGCTCCTCCAAAGCCTGTATTTTCATGCCCTTTGAAATGGTTCAGAGAGATGAGCACGTCCGCATCCATGATCGCGCGTCCGATCTTCGCCTGCGTCACATATTCGCCCCGCACAGGAACGATCGCCTCATCCGTTCCTTTGAGTCCGTCGGCGATGATCACATGACAGCCCGTTGAGAACGGAGAAAAGCCGTTCTCATAAGCGGTATCCAAGTGATCGACAGCATTTTTGCGTCTTCCCACGTAAAGCGTGTTGCAATCGGTCAGGAAAGGGCGGCCGCCGCGTTCTTTGATAAAATCGACAACGACCTTCGCAAAATTGGGGCGAAGGTACGCGACGTTCCCCGGTTCGCCGAAATGGATCTTGATCGCAGCGAACTTATCCTCGAAATCGATCTGCCCCATACCGGCTTTTTCCATGAGCCGTCTGAGCTTCTGCAGCAGATTCATTCCGTTCCACGCGCTGAAATCGGTAAAATATACCTTTGATTTTTCCATCCGCACACCCTCGCATTCTTTTTTGTTTTCGTCAGGGCCGCCGCAGGATCTGCGGCGGCTTTTTCTGTCGCGCTGCACTGGTTATCATATCGTGCCGAAAGGCATGATATTGCAGAACAGCAATTCAGGCACGCCGTCCGGGAGGAACGGCACGCCCGGATATCATATAACCGCTCTGCGGTTATTATTGTATCATTCTTTTGCACGGAAGAGAATAGACAAAAAAGACAAAGTCCGCATCGGTACCAGCCTGATCCACATGTTTTCCGGGGCAGCGAACACGGTGCGCTGCGATCAATGCGCAACCCCCGCGGGCCTGTTGGCCCGCGGGGGTTGCGCGATTCAGTATTCAGGAGGATTTGAAAGGGAGCAAAGGCTTTGTTCAGCCCTTCGCCTGTGTGGAAAACTTCTGCCTTGCGGTATCGATGTCCTTTTGTTCGGCCTGCTTGGTCGGATACCAGCCGCGCGTCTGCATTTCGGTGAAAAGCGTGTTTTGAATTTCATGCTCTTCTCCCAGAATGGTGAGCATGTCATTGCGCAAATTCCCGCACACGCACTCGCCTGCAAAGGTGTTATAGTTGGCTGTGATCATTTTCTGGTTATACAGAAAATCTTCCAGCCGCTCGCGGTCGCCCATCTGTTCATTCATGGTCATTTTCTCCTTCCTTCCGGTCAGCGCAGATACGTGAAAAGCTGGTCAAAATGACGCTGGTGCTTGTGGGAAATCGCCTCGAGCGTGCTTTTGATCTGCGGATCGTCGCACTGCGACGCCATGGTGCTGTACTTTTTGATCAGGACTTCTTCGTAGCCGAGCTGTTCGTTGAGCCCGTCCAGCTCTTTCGACGTCAGGTTCGCCATCTTTTGATACGCTCCTTTATTTTACTTTCGGGCTGTGTTTGACAGCCCGTGTCGTCAGACATAAAAAGCTTTCCCTCAGCGCAAAATCTTATGCGTCAGGTCGCATGAGATATCCTCCGCTTTCGCGCGGGCAAGCAGATAGCTGTAGCGCGCCTGCAGGGAGTTGATCTCAAAAATGCAGGAGTCGACCATCGCCGGGTCGCTGACGGAATTGAAATGCTGCCTGGCCATGCGCAGGCGAAAGCCCGCCTCTTCGATCTCGGAAAGAAGTTCGTCCGCCGCGGCACGGGCGGCTTTACCTGTTTCAAACGCCTGTCTGCGTAAACCAAACGTCAGCATTTTTTTACCCTCCAGCGCTTTTGCCATACTCATATGCATCAGCTCCTTCACGTTTATTTGTATTTCCATTTTGGACAATTATTCCCTTTCTTATACACGCAGGCACAAAAGAAGCTTGTTTTCATGTTTGATGCACTTGTCGTTTTTTTGTGACAACTTTGCCATCGATTGCAATTTAACCGCCGCGATGGTATGATATAAAAAATGGGTGCAGATCCATGCGCACGCGCGCCGCTTGCCCGCAAGGGCGAAGCGCGTATACAGCCGCTTTACCGCCTGCCGGCCCGAAACAAAAGGAGGAAGCAGAATGAAAAAACGCATCGCCGCGCTGGCGCTTTGTCTCATTGTGCTTTGTCCTGTTCTTTTTGCCGGGGCCACGCCGCTTTTGTGCACAGTATGCATTGAAAACAATTATCTCGACATGAAAGACGCCACCATGCCCGAACGGATCGGCGGCGACATCTACCTGCCGTACACGGTCTTTACCGGCCAGCTGGGGCTGAAAAGCTCTTATAACGAAAGCGCGCAGCTGTTTGTGCTTTACAATTTCGATTATATCCTGACGTTCGACCTCGCGCGCGGCTTTGCGTACGACGAGATGATGAACTCGTACAAGCAGAAGGCGTACACCGTCAATGGCATTCTGTATGTTCCGGCGCGTTTCGTCGCGTCGAAATTCGGCTTTTTATACTCCTATCTGAACACGACGCCGCTTGCGACCATCCGCATCCGCAGCTCGTCCAACCTGCTGTCGGACTATCTTTTCTCCTCGGTCGCGACGTCCGCCATCGAGGCGACTTACGCCAAATATCTCGCTGAAAAGGAAGCCGCCGCCCAGCCGCCCGATCCGTCTGTGCCGCCGAGCCAGCCGGAAGATCCTCCTGCAGAAGAGCCCATTGTCCAGAACGTCTACCTCACGTTTAACGTCGCTCCGGGCGACGCGCTTGGGCCGATACTGGACACTTTAAAAGAGTATGAATACCGCGCCACGTTTTTCTTTGAACCGGACGACCTTGCAGCGCGCAGCGACGAAGTCCGCCGTACGTTCGGCGAGGGACATTCCGTCGGTCTTTTGCTTTCAAGCACGGATGCAGATGTTCCTGCCGCGCTCACGCAGGCCCTGCGGGAGGGGAATGATGTGTTAAAACGCCTTTTGAGTACGCGCACGCGCCTGATGCGCATCATCGGCGGGAGCGAGCCGCTGACAGACGAAGCGCTTGACACGCTTGTCCTTGGCGGATACAGGCTGTGGGATGACACATTCTCCGCTGAAGGAAATGACGCGCGCACCATGGCTGCAAACGTGCGGCGTGCAATCGCGCGCTCCGATGCGCCCAGCTATATCCGCTTTGGTACGGACGCTACCACAGCCGCCGCGCTGCCGACGATCCTGAACTACCTCGAGCGCAGCCGGCATCAGGTGCTGCCCATCGGCGAGTGGGACACGCCTGTCAACTTTCATCAGGAAATACGGTGATCCGGCGGCTGCGCCGCCATACCGCTGCGGCACAAGAAACAAATGGAAAGAGGAATATCAGCATGGACAAAAAATATTTGCGTGAAAAATTCGCACAGGTCTTCGGCGAGGGGCCGGCGCCGCGCTTTTTCTGCGCGCCTGCGCGCGTCAACCTCATCGGCGAGCACATCGATTACAACGGCGGCGCCGTCTTCCCCGCGGCGCTCGATCTGGTAACGGTCGTTGCTGCACGTCCGCGTGAGGACGGCCTTGTGCGCCTTGCTGCGGACGATTTGCCCGGCATATTTGTTGCCTGCCCGCTTTCAAAGCTGCACTTTTTCAAGGGCACCGCGTGGGGCTCCTATCAGCTGGGCGTAGCGTCCGAGCTGCAAAAGGCGGGCTATCCGCTGTGCGGGTGCGACCTGTATTTCTGGAGCGATATCCCGTTCGGCTCCGGCCTTTCCTCCTCGGCGTCGATCCAGGTAGCGACGGCGGTAGCGCTCGTCACGCTGGGCGCAGAAAGCGCGCACACGGCCCCCAACCTCGACCTTACCTCGCTGGCTGTACTGTGCCAGCGCTCGGAAAATCAGTTTGTCGGCGTCAACTGCGGGATTATGGATCAGTTTGCCTCCGCGCACGGGAAGCGCGGGCACGCCATCCTGCTGAACTGCAAAACGCTTGATTATGAACTTGTTCCTCTTGCGATGGAGGGCTATGCCCTTGTCATCGGCAACACCTGCAAAAAGCGCGGGCTCGGTGATTCCAAATACAACGAACGGCGTGCGGAATGCGACGAGGCGATGCGCCTGCTAAAAGATGCGTACCCGGAGCGCACGCTCCTGTGCGAGCTTTCGCGGCGGGAGTTTGAAGCGGCGGCGCATCTGATCAAAGACGCCGTGCTCTACCGCCGCGCGCTGCACGTCGTATCGGAAAACGAGCGCGTGCGTGCCTCCGTCGCGGCGCTTCGCGCGGGCGACCTGAAGGCTTTCGGCGCGCTGATGAACCAGTCGCATGACTCGCTGCGCGATTTGTACGAGGTGACGGGCTTCGAGCTGGACAGTATGGTCGACGAGGCCAGGAAGATCGACGGCGTCCTCGGCGCGCGCATGACGGGAGCCGGTTTCGGCGGCTGTACGGTCAGCCTTGTGCCGTGCGGCAAGGTGGAGCTCTTTATGGAGCAGGTCGGCGAGCGGTATTATGAAAAGACCGGCATCATGCCTGCGTTCTACGTCACGCTCCCCGACGATGGGGCGCGTGAGCTGACGGACTGATTTTTTGACCATCCGCTCCGGCGGCTGAGACGCCGGACAAATGGGAGGTGTTTTTTTGCCCAGATACGGCTTTATCCGCGAAAAAAGCGAGATCAAATATCTGATCCTGTATGCGATGACGTACCTACCCATCCCGGTCGACGAGACGGCGCTCATCGATATCTGCCTGATTGACGACGCGTTCGGCTATCTCGAGTTTGCAGAGGCATTTCACGAGCTTGTCGATACAGGACACGTGCTGCGCGAAGAGCGCGAAACAGGCGCGGTTTTCGCCATTACAGACAAGGGGCGCAACGCCGCCGAGGTGTTCGAGCTGCAGATCCCCTTTTCTGTGCGGGAGCGCGCGCAGCGCTCCGCGCTGCGCGTGGTGCGCGAGCTGCGCCGCAGCGCCGGCATCGTGACGAGCACAGAAAAGCTCGCTGAAAATAACTACCGTGTGCACCTATCCATCAGCATGATGGTCGTAAACGAGCACCAGGCCTCTATGCTGGAGGGTAATTTCAAACGCAACGCGGAAAAAATTTATAACGGGATCCTGAACGAGCTTCTGCGCGATTATTCGCCTGACGAATAGGCGCAAATTTTGGCCGCCGAGGTGGTATGTTTCGATGAGAAGCGCGACAAAAGCACTGTGCATAGCGCTTGCGTTCCTCCTGCTGCTCGCGCCGCTGAGCGCCTGCACAAAGCCCTCCCCTCCCGCTCCGGTCACGCCGCCGGAAGAGGTTTTTGAGCCCGCACCGCCGGAGGAGCCGGCGGAAGATGAGATTGCCGAATCGCCCAATCCCATTCCCGAAGGGCCTGTCAATCCCCTCACAGGACTGGCGGACGGCCTGAGCGAGGAGGCGGCCGCGCGCAGACCCGCTGCCGTCATGATCAACAACCTGAAGCAGGCGATTCCGCAGCTGGGTATCTCCAAGGCGGATATCATCTATGAGATGATGGCGGAAGGGCGCATTTACCGCATGCTCGCCGTTTTTCAGGATCCGTCGCGCGTCGGGCGAATCGGGTCTGTGCGTTCAGCGCGGCCCTATTTTGTTGATATGGCGGAAAATCACAACGCGGTGTTCTTCCACATCGGGGCGAGCGTTCCGGGTTATGAGGCGCTCCGCTCGCGCAAAAATGTGCTGTCGTTTGACGGTATCGTGGACGGCAAGGCGGAAATTTACTACCGCGACGCCGAACGCAAAAAGAAAAACGGCTACGAGCACAGTGTGCTGACGACCGGCGAACGCATCGAGAGCGTATACGCAAAGCAGAAACCGGAAAAAATCTCCAATTCTGACGCCGCGCCTGCATTTGATTTTTCCGCTGAGCACTCGGCCCTGAGCGGGCAGAACGCGGCCAAAATCGACGTTCCGTATTCCGGCTACATCAAGGTGTGGTTTGAGTATGACCAGGCGAGCGGAACGTACAAGCGCTTTCAGTACGAAGAAGCGCATATGGACGCGGAATATGACGTGCAGCTCGCCTTCGGCAACGTATTTGTCCTTTTCATGAAGGCGCGCGACGTGCCGGGGTCGGAACTTCACCTGGTCGAGATCACGACGACCGGCTCCGGCACGGGATACTACGCCTGCGGCGGCAAGGCGGTCGAGATCAAATGGTCGAAAAAAGACCATGCCTCCCCCATGATATACACGCTTGCGGACGGAACGCCGCTGAAGGTCGCGCCGGGCAAAAGCTTTATCTGCTGCGCGCCCACGACGACGGATGTCACGATTTCATAGAAAGGGCATTATGATTTCCATCGATGAGATGCAGGACATGCTCGGCCGGCTGATGGACGAGCTGCCCGACGTATTTTTCAGGGCGCTGAACGGCGGGGTGAACCTCCTGCCGGACACGCTGCGCAGCCCCCATGCCAAAAACGACGATTATTTTATTCTCGGCGAATATGTGACGGACAGCATGATGGGCCGGTATATCAACATTTACTACGGCTCGTTCCGGCAGCTGTTTCACGATGCGGCGGCCGGGGAGCTGGAGGCGGAACTGCGCAAGACCCTGCGCCACGAGCTACGCCATCACATGGAGGCGCTCGCCGGAGACAACGCGCTGGAGATCGAAGATCTGCGCGCGCTGCAGGCGTACCTCAGGCGGTATGAGGATGACTGAAGTCCTGCCGCTTAAAATCCACGACAGTCTGAGTTGCGTACGGCCGGACGTGCGTCCGCGGGTGCAGCTTTTTTAAACCGAATCAAAACGCCCGAAACAGGCACAGCAGTCCTGTTTCGGGCATTTTGTTTGTTCCGCAATAGCGAGCTGCCAGGAAAGGCGGAATGAGCTGTAGGCTCATTCCGCCTTATCCTGCTTTCTTTCATATAGATGAACGGCCATGCGCCGTCTGCCGCGGCACGGCCATAACTTCTCAGCCAGCCTCGAAGACACGGCATACACAATAAAATCATCGCGAAGCGGTTATTTCATTTTGTCCGCAGAGCAGATATCATGCCAATCGTCCTAACCCCTTTCCCGCTTGCGGTACTGACCTGGCGTTTCACCAAAATTGCTTTTGAACTTTCGCAGAAAAGACGACTCGTCGATATAGCCGATCTCCACTGTGATCTCGCGCAGCGTCTTTTTGGTGCTGGCGAGAAGCTCCTTGGCCCGTTCCATGCGCAGGCGGGTAATGTACTGATTAAAATTATATCCCGCGATATTTTTGAAAAATTTGCTGATATAATAAATGGACACGTTGAACTTTTTGGAGACGTACTCCAGGCTCATCTGTTCATTTTGAAAGTTATCGTTGATATACCGCACAATGTCGTTGAACAGCCTGAGCTCCTGGCTCTGGCTCTGATCATAAAGCTGCCTGGAAACATACTGCAATATCGCCGCGCCGCTGTGCCCGACCTGCTGGGGGGTGGTACATGCCATCAGGCCGTCGATCAGCGCCTGAAGCTCCTCTGATTCGTTCAGGAAGCGGTCGTTTGCCACGGTGCTGAGAACGACATTGATGCAAGCTGTCATTTTGTTGGTATATCCGCCGGAGGCGATCTCATCGATCAGCTCCTGCATAATGACGATCGCTTCCTCCCCTTTATTGATCTTCACCAGCTGGTTGATAAGAAGCTGTTTTTTGACGATATAGGGCCATGACAGCGCCGTCTGTCCGGGCGTGCTTGTCATATGCGCGTCCTTTTCGGCGATCGCACATGCCGAGGCGACGGACAAATAGATATCTTCCATTTTGCCGACCATGTACCCGAGCGACACCGTCACATAAATTTCATTATTCTGAAAGTATTGTCTGATTGCGTCTGCCGTCTCCGCAATCCATGCTTCATTTTCAGTTTCGCTGCATATGAGTAGGACAAAACGGTCGTTTTCCGTCATGGACACTGGAAAAAGCCGCCCGCAGATGCTCCGGCTTTCAATGAAATCGTCCAGCAGCAAAGCGGCTTTATCCGCCGTCTGCTCCTGCGAACGAAGCCTGACGCAGGCACCCATATAATACGGGCTCTCAAGGCGCACACCCATTTCCGTCAGCGCCGCGACATCGGCCTTGAGTTTGGGCAGATGATATCCAAAGGCGATATTTTCCAAAATATTGTTGGTGATGATCCGCTTTCTCACCTGAAGCTGTTCGGTGAGGATCTGGTTGGCGGAAAACACCTCCTGCACGCCCTGAAAAAGTTCTGAAAAATCGTCTTCCGGCTCCGCGATGTCATTCATAAGGATGTATTCACGCAATTTGACGATCGGCATGATGTTCTTTTTCGAAAGCTGGAAATTGCAGGCGATCGCTATTGCAAGAATCACTCCTGTAATCAGAAAAACGATCAGATTGACTGCGGCAATCGGCGAAAAAAAGCTTTTCCGGTCGATCAAAAGTACGGCAGAGATACCGGTGGTGTCCGAATCCTGGCGGAGAACGACAAATTCACGCTGCACATCCTGCGGTGCGTCAAACACGTCCTGCGGATGTTCCACACCGTGTACATTTTTTTCAAAAAACAGTTCGCCGCCCGCATTGCGGATAAAGATGGAGACGGCACGCTCTTCTTCCAGGCTTTTGAAAATGCCGCTGATGACTTCATCATCCATCAGGCAGCTGATCTTTGCATACGGCTCGGAAGAGCCGTACGGCACCGGATATGTAATGGCGATTTTTTGTTCGCCGGCGCTCATCATATCCGCCCCTGCGTGGACTTTGCTCAAAAGCGGCAGCGGGAATACCACGCTCTCGTCACTGAGGAAAGCCAGCTCATCCTTCTGCGATATATTATCGATATTGTATTTTGCCCCGCAGTCAAAAAGCTCGTTTGTACCCATATAGCGCAGAAGAATATTATCGAAATTGGTGCTCATCTGGCGATAGGACGACAGCTTCTGCAGCACGTCGTATTCCCTGACCTTGCTGGAGAAAACCTCCGAATGGGTAAGTTCCCGGTCGCCGGAGGCGACAATGCTGATCTGGCGCGACTCTTCCATCACATTTTCAAGCGCGCGTATGCATTCCTGCATCTGTGCCTGTGAAAAGTTCGTAAGCTTCTCACGAAAGAAGTTGTTGGTATAAAACACGATGACCGAGATGATCGCCGTGCAGGTGATGATGATAATCGCAAGATAAGACCATATATATTTCATGCGTATTTTATGATACGTTTTTTTCATTGCGGTCTCTCCTCCGGTATCTTTCTCTGCACGCAAAAGCGCAGGGAACGGCGCCATATGTTTTTGCACGGTTGCGTCCGACACGGCACGAAAGGCATTGACATCGCCTGCCTGCAGACAAGTATATCATCTTTTTGTTATCCGCGCCAATGCATAGCCGTAAAAGGGATGTAAAATCAGCTCACAGGATACTGAAAGGATTTTTCGACAGGTCAGCGCCGCAGGGTCTGCAAAACCC
>CAKTWY010000044.1 GCA_934630445.1 uncultured Eubacteriales bacterium | reverse complement strand
GCGCTCTTCTGTGCGCACGGTCGAGCTTGTAATACCTGTTCCAGATATCGTCCTGCTTTTCTGCCGGGATACCCTCGCCGAAATCCTGTATCTCCAGGCGCACTGTCCTCTCCCGCACAATCTGCCGCACGAGCACGAGCTTGTCCTCTCCCGTATAAGTAATCGCGTTGTTCACGAGGTTGTAAATCACCTGCGATATTTTCGACTCGTCCGCCTCCACCTCGGCCTCTCGGTCGCATGTAAATTTGATAATATATCCTTCCTGTTCCATCAGCTTGTTATAGCGCTGCATGATCGAATGCACACTGCGCGTAAAGTCAAACCGCGTCCGGTTCAGCTCCATCACGCCGGCCTCAAGCTTTGATAGATCCAGCATATCGTTCACAAGCGTCGTCAGGCGCTTTGATTCATCGATAATCACCTGCACGTTTTCCGCCGTATCTTCACCCGGCAGATCGCGGATCACCTCCGCATAGCCCGTGATCATCGTCAGCGGCGTGCGCAGGTCGTGGGAGACATTGGCGATCAGTTCCTTGCGCAGTGCATCCACGCGCGAAAGTTCATATGTCGCACGATTCAGCGTCTCCGACAGCTCCGCGATCTCCTTATATCCATTGGTCTGAAAATGTACGCTGTAATCCCCCTTTGCCAGACGCTTGGACGACTCGTTGATTGTGACGATCGGCCTGGCGATCCGCCTGGAAATGAAAAAAGCCAGCGCAAGTGCAAAAACGAGCATGATCCCTGTCACGACGATGAGCTGGATCTGGATCGTCTCAACCGTCGCGTCAACCGGCGTGATCATGGCGTTCAGGATCACTGCATACTGCGTTCCATCCGGCGCCTGAGCCGTTTTCACATACAGGATCCCCTCCATGTGGTCAAAGCGGAAAATCCCCCGAAAAGGCGGGGTCTCCGCCGCTTTCATAGCTTTATCAGGAGGAACTTCGGAAGATTTTTGTCTGGCAAAATCATTGCGGTCAAAGCTCTTGAGATACGTACCGCCCGCCTCCTGTGCCAGGCGCGCAAACTCGGCCAGCTCCTCCCGCGGCATGGACGACGTGTTTCCTCCCGGTACGCTCGCCAGGTCGAGCAGAGCGTTCCCCTGCATATCGATGACGATGATGTTCGTATCGCTGCGCCAGCCCAGGTTGCGCATTTCCTCCTCCGTGACACTGCCGTCGCTCACCGCGCGCGCAGCGATATCCCCTGCGACCTTGACCTTGTTGATCTTGATCGCCTTATAGAAGTCCTGCAGGAACACCACCTGAAAAAACCATAAAAGCACCAGCGTCAGCGCCACAAAGGCTGAAAGATAGGCGAACAATTTCCACTTGACGCCGAGCGGGCGCCGCTTTTTCCCGTTACTTAGCATCAAAGCGATACCCCACCCCTCTCAGCGTCACAACAAGAGCGCTATATTCTCCCAGGCTCTTGCGCAGGAGCTTGATATGCGTGTCGAGCGTACGGTCATCCCCAAAAAAGTCGTACCCCCACACCTCGGTGATCAGCTTTTCCCGCGTCAGGGCGATACCGCGGTTGCGCACGAGATAGAAAAACAGCTCGTATTCCTTGGGCGACATCGTAATGGGCTCGTCATCAATATACACCATGCGCGCTGTGAAATCGACGCGCAGGCCCTGATAGACAAATTCATCTTTCTTCGTTTTTTCTTCAGCTGCCGTTCCCTTGACGCGCTTCAAGATCGCGTCGACGCGCAGCATCAGTTCCTTTGGGGAAAACGGCTTTACCACATAGTCGTCAACGCCGATCTCAAAGCCGTGGATCCGATCGTACTCCTCCCCGCGCGCGGAAAGCATCAGCACCGGCGTCGATTTGAATTTCCGTATTTCCCTGCAGGCGGAAAAGCCGTCGAGCTCCGGCATCATAACGTCCATGATGATGATGTCGTAATCATGCCCCCTGCAAAGGGAGATCGCCTCCATCCCATCCGCCGCCTCGGTCACCTTATGCCCTTCAAAAACCGCATATTTTCGGATCAGCTCCCGAATTCTCGGTTCGTCGTCGACTACAAGTATATGCGCCACCTTCGATTCCATCCTTTCGTCAGGCACGCAGCACGCGCGTTCCCGATTTTTCCTTTTCTATTTTGCCCGTCAAATGTGACGGCTGTATGAACAATCTGTGTCATCGCTCTGAAAGCGAAACGCCTGTTTTGCCTCCTGTTGAAGACGTGAAAAACAAAGCGCCGCATCGCTTGATTTTCTTCTTGACAAGCTGTAAAAATCGTGTATAATAGATAATGTTCTCGCCAAAAGCTTGGACGATTAGCTCAGCTGGTAGAGCATCCGCTTGACGTGCGGGAGGTCACAGGTTCGAGTCCTGTATCGTCCACCAAAAAAACATCAATCATTAATGATTGGTGTTTTTTTTATACTCTGTGAAGTCCTAAAGCATAGTATAAAATTATTGTATCTGCGCATACCGGCGCTCAGAAACGATGCGTTTCATTTGATGGCCATGCCGTCACAGGCGGTTCATGACCGTTCTGTCATGACTTGCGGTCATGATAGAATATAAAAGGATTGATATCACTTTTGCAGGAGAATTTATGAAGATAAGGGAATATCGGACTGCCGATTGTGCCGAGATTGCTGACCTGTTTTACGCCACAGTTCACACAATTAATGCAAAGGATTACACAAAATCTCAGCTTGACGTCTGGGCTACCGGTAAAATAGATATCGTTGCCTGGGATCGCTCTTTTACAGAACACGACACACTTGTTGCAGAAAAAAATGACATGATTGTGGGCTTTGGCGATATGGATCATACCCGCTATCTTGACAGACTGTTTGTTCATAAGGACTATCAGGGCAAGGGCATTGCCACAGCCATCCTAAATGCGCTCGAGCAGCGTGCCGCAGCACAGAGTATTACCGCATTCACTACCTACGCTTCCATTACAGCCAAACCATTTTTTGAAAAGCATGACTATCTGCTTATCAGCGGCAATACCGTGGTTCGCAATGGCGTGGAACTTACCAACTTTCTTATGAAAAAACACACCGCCAAATGAGTATGATCTCCATGCAGGTTCCATTCTCCTGCGTCTGTGTCACTGCCTATCGGCTCAAACCAGAAGCCCTGTAATCGTAATGATTACAGGGCTTCTGGTTTTCCCTGCATGCACATACCTCCGCCGGAGCTTTTGCCGGCAATCTGATTATAACAGCTGCACGCCTGCCGGCGCAAGCTGCCAGGCAAATCAGCCGCCCATGAAGGATTCGTCATCCGTCCGTATGCCTATCGCCTCTTAAAAGCCAGCGCACATCGGTATGCAGCGCGTCCGCCAATGCATCAAGCTCGTAATCCGCGACCACACGCGCGCCCAGCTCAATGCGGCTGATCGCCTTCTGATCGATCATAACGCCGCGCACCTGCATACGTGCCGCCAGCTCTGTTTGTGTGATTTTCAGCCCTTCCCGCAATTTGCGCACCTGTCCGCCGCACAAATTGCACCTTCCCTCATAACCGTATATTTTCATCTTTACCCCAAAGATTAGTATTTTTCTTGACTGTATCACTTTCTTATGGTATCTTTACCTTAAAGATAGGTAAGCATGCAGATTGCTGACCACGTTTTGGAGGGGGAATCATCGCTATGAAATGTGAAAAATGCGGAATCGAATATGAGGGGAATGCATGTCCGAACTGTGCGCCAGCCGGCGCGCCGCCCACAGGAACGCCGAGCCCCGGGCCGACGATGATGTTTTGTTCAAAATGCGGCAAACAGATCCTCGCGTCCGCTGTCGTCTGTCCGCACTGCGGCTCTCCGACGGAAAATTTTCAGAAAAGCAGCGCCGCCCAGGCTGCGCCGGCAATCAACCTCGTCAACACCAACCCCGCCGCAACGGCAACTGCCACTGCAGCGGCCACTGCCCCCGGGGCAGTGTACAAACCAAGGAGCAAGGTAACCGCTCTGCTTTTGTGCATCTTTCTCGGCTTTTGGGGCGTGCACCGCTTTTACGTCGGCAAAATCGGCACGGGCCTGATCTGGTTCTTCACCGGCGGATTTTTCCTGATCGGCTGGCTGATCGACCTGATCATGATCATCACAGGTGGTTTTCGCGACAAAAATGGATACCAGCTTGCATAAATGTAAAACGGATTCAATTTACAGGAGGAGATACAACATGAAAAAGGAACGGTTCAAAGGGTTTCTGTCCGGCATCCTCGCTGCTGCACTGATTGTCTCTCTGTCAGCTTCTGTCATGGCCGCGCAGAATATCAGCGTAAACGGCGGCGTCAAGCTCAAAATTGACGGTCAGCTGTTTACGCCAAAGGATGTAAACGGAAATGTCGTTGACGTGTTCGAGTACAACGGCACCACGTATGTACCCGTGCGCGCGGTATCACAGGCATTCGAAAAGGATGTATCCTGGGATAACGATACGCGCACTGTTATCATCAACAGCAAATCAGATGAAACGCCGGCCGCGCCGTCGCAGTCTTTCAGCCGCACCAATCCCGCGCCGATCGGCACCGAACAAACCATTTCGATCGATACCATTTTTGACCAGTACACTGCAAAAATGACGATCACCGAGGTGATCCGCGGCAGCAGCGCCTGGGAAAAAATCAAAGCCGCCAACCAGTTCAACTCTGAAGCGGAGGACGGAAAGGAGTATATCCTGGCGAAGGTGAAAGTTACAATCGCTGAAGAAAAAAAGGGTCAGGCGGTCTCTTTCTATTCCGGGTCGTTAACGGCGTTTTCCAAAGATAATGTAGAATATCCCTCCGTCTTTGTTTCCAATCTCAAACCTGACTTTAGCGGCAGCGTATACAAAGGCGGCACGTTGGAAGGCTATGTTGCCTTCCAGGTCGACCAATCAGATACCGCGCCCAAGGCGGTGTTTGGCGCAGATTACAATGGCGCGGGCGGCATTTGGTTCAGTTTAACCAAATAAGCGTATACATCAAAAGCCGGTGAGCATATGAACTGCCCCCATAAGGATGTTCTTGATTTTGAAATTTGCCGCAGGACTTTGGAAGTCCTGCGGCAAATTTTCTGTGCAGAAGAAAAATGATCTGCAACGCATTGTGGCACGAAGATGGATATCCGACAGATAGGACGCTTGCCACATCATCTAGGTTTGAATGATCCCGACTGTGTACGACACCTCCTTATGCAAAACACGAGTAAATAACTCATCTACTGGCCGCTGAAATTATACGAACCGGAAAATACTAATGCTGTCTTAACGGCTTGCGCGTCATCCTACTCCCATTTAAATCTCCTGAGAATTAAAATATAACTATAATGATTCTTGGGGGCGTATTTACTTATGGATTATGGGTTATTAACCTTACTGCCAATCGCCGTAGTCATTGTATTGGCTCTTATCACAAAGCGTACATTGGAACCGCTGATTGCCGGTACAATCACAGCATATATCATTATATGCCGATGGGAATTTCCAACCGGCTGGATGAATGCTTTCTTTGATGTTGCTTCTAATCGAGATCATCAATGGGTATTTATGGTCTGCGCCTTGTTCGGCAGTTTAATTACTCTGCTGGGTGCTTCTCACGGCACTCTCGGCTTCTCAAAATGGCTGGGCAAATTATGCCGTGGGCCTAAATCAACTTTGATTGTAACTTGGATTATGGGAATTCTTATATTTGTCGATGATTATCTGAATATCATGACCCTGAGTACTTGTATGAAGAAGCTGACGGACAAGCATAAAGTGCCCCGTGAAACCCTTTCTTATATCATTGATTCCACCGGGGCTCCTGTTTGTGCGTTGCTGCCTTTTTCCACTTGGGCAATTTTCTTTTCCGGTCTGTTTTTTGCTGAACAGGGCGTCGCGCAGCTGGGGTACGGAACCGCCATCCAAACTTTTTACCATACCATTCCTTTTGTGTTCTATGCCATTGCCGCTGTGATCATCGTTCCTCTTTTCAGCTTTAACCTTTTGCCGAAAATAGGCCGAATGAGAAAAGCCTATGACCGTGTAAAAGCAACGGGTAAGGTTTATTCCCCGGAAAGCCAGGAACTGAACCTTGAAGAAGAGGAGGATGAAATCTCCGCAGCAAGCGGAGCAACAAACGTTTTGGATTTCATTCTTCCTGTGGGCGTTCTGATCGTACTGGCAATCGCAGTGGGCGAATTATTTCTCGCTGTTGTCGCCGCCATTCTCGCTTGTCTGATTTTATATGTTCCACGGAAAAAGATTACGCTGGCACGGTTCTGCGACCTTGCCATGCACGGCTTCTGCAACATGATCCCGACCATAGCTATCATCTTCTTTGCCTTTGTCATGCAGGAAGCCATGAGCGATATCGGCATTGCAGACTATATTATCAATACGGTGAAGCCGTTTATGAGCGCTGAGGTGTTCCCGATGATGACCTTCCTGCTGGTTGCTGTTTTGAACTTCAGCACAGGCAGCGTATGGGGAATCCCGGCGATTGTAACCCCGATTATTCTGCCCCTGGCATTTTCCATCGGCGCACATCCGCTGCTTACCATGGGCGCGATCATCTCCGGTGCGGTGCTGGGCAGCCATGCCTGCTTCTACTCCGACGCCACGGTTTTAACGTCAAGCTGCTGCAAAATGCACAACATGGATCATGCGCTGTCCCAACTGCCCTATGCGCTTCTTGCGGCAGCTGTCAGTGCAGGCGGATATTTGATCTGCGGATTTTTGATGTGATAGGAGGTTGTTCCATGCGCCTGATACTTGGAGATATTACAAAAATGGAGACGGACGCCATTGTAAACGCCGCCAATTCCGATTTAAAGCCATGTTCCGGCATTTGCAGCGCTGTCTTTGCTGCATCTGATTCAGAAAAGCTCCTTGCAGCCTGCAGGAAAATCGGCCGCTGTGACATTGGAAAGGCGGTTGTTACCCCATCCTTTGGCCTTCCGTGTAAATATATTATTCATGTTGCCGGGGTTGGCTGGTATAGTGGACGGCACAATGAAAAAATGCTTTTTGCAGGATGCTATCGACATGCCCTGCAAAAAGCCTACGCCTATAACTGTAAAAGTATCGCCATACCTCTCATGTTCTCAGGTGATTTTCATATTCCCCGTGCAGAAGCACTTAAAATAGCAGGGGATGTGATAAAGAACTTCGAGAATCACCACCCGCAATTAGAAGTTTTCCTTGTCCTTTACAAACAAAATATTTACGACATGGCAGTAAAGCTATTATCCTAATAAAATCCAAAGGCACTTCCATTTATCAACAACAGGTTGATGAATGGAAGTGCCTTTTTATATGAATCTGAAGATAAATTACAAGAAAGAATGGGTGAAATTTCAATACGTTAACATCCTTATTGAAGGAACGCCTATGCTCACCGGCTTTTTTGTACGACACTATCATACATAAATATTTTATTCTGCTGAGGAAATTTCTGTTTTCGCCGCGTTTTAGAAGACATACGCCGCAGATTGCAAGGAATCTTTAAGAATTCTTTTTAAAAAGCGAAAGCGGCGGCTGTTAAACTATGTATGGATATCGCCCGCAGCCGATTTGCACGGATGCGGTGCAGAAAACGGAGGTCAAAACGTGGGAATCCTGAAGATCGATCATCTGACTAAAACGTACGGCGCCGGAGATACGACCGTGCGCGCGCTCGACGACGTGTCGTTCGAAGTGCCGGACGGACAATTTCTCGCCATTGTCGGCCCTTCCGGCTCCGGCAAGTCGACACTGCTCCACCTGATCGGCGGCGTCGACAGGCCGACATACGGCAAGGTCATCATCGACGGCACCGACCTGTATGCGCTCGACGAGTCAAAGCTGGCCGTCTTTCGCCGACGCCGCATCGGCCTCATCTATCAGTTTTACAACCTGATTCCCGTGCTGACGGTGGAAGAAAATCTGACCCTTCCCCTGCTCCTCGACGGCAGAAAGGTCGAGCGTGAGCGCATGCTGGAGCTGATCGTTCAGCTCGGCCTGCAGGAGCGGATGCACCATTTGCCCAATCAGCTCTCCGGCGGTCAGCAGCAGCGCGTGTCCATCGGGCGTGCGCTGATCACCGACCCTGCGATCGTCCTCGCCGACGAGCCGACCGGCAATCTCGACAGCGTCAGTAGCGATGAAATCGTTGCTCTTTTAAAGCTCTTTCACCAGACCTACCGCCAGACGCTGGTCGTCATCACGCATGACGAAGGGATCGCCCGCCAGGCCGACCGTATTCTTACTATCCACGACGGCAAAATCGCACGCGACGAGGTGACCGGTTCATGAACATCATCAACCGCCTGACGCTGCGGCAGCTGAAATTAAACCGCAGGCGCACGCTTGTCACCATCTGCGGCGTCATCATATCCGCCGCAATGATCACCGCCGTCGCTACGCTTGGCGAATCCTACCTTGACCTGATGCGTCGGCAAAACATCGCCGACAGCGGCGAGTGGCATGTGCGCTACGACAGCGTCGATGATGCGCAGCTGGCGGCCATCCGCGCCGACAGCGATACGAAAGACGTCTCTCTCAGCCGCGATCTCGGCTACGCGATCCTTGACGGCAGCGAAAACCGCTATAAGCCGTACCTTTTCGTGCGCGAATATAACGACGCCGGCTTTGCGCATTTTCCGGTGACGCTCACCTCCGGCCGCCTTCCCGCCGCGCCGGATGAACTCGTCATCTCCGACGCGATCGCGCCCAACGCCAAAGTATCGCTCGCCGTAGGCGATACCCTCACCCTCGCCATCGGTGATCGCCTGTCCACCCTCCCTGACGCGGACACCGAGCCGCTGACGCAGAGCCGTTCCCTTCAGACGACAGAGGACGGCGCCAGTGCCGAAACGCTCGTTCCCAGGCAGACGCGCACCTATACTGTTGTCGGCACCATTGCCCGTCCGGAATGGGAGCACGCCTGGGCGCCCGGCTATACGGTCCTGTCCTACGCCGGCGACGCTTCCGTCACCGCCGAAACGCCGGCAAATGCCTCCGTCATCGTCAAAAAGGTGACTCCCGTGCTCTTTGATCGCGCCGAAGCGCTCGCCCAGGCGCAGAATATCGAATCCGTGAGCTTCAACAACAGCCTTCTCCGGTTCTACGGCATCACCAAGCACGACGGCCTGCGCAGCGTTCTCTACGGCCTGTGCGCCATTCTCATGGCGATCATCGTCGTCGGCTCCGTATCGCTGATCTACAACGCCTTTGCCATCTCGGTTTCAGAGCGCTCGCGCTATCTCGGCATGCTGAAAAGCATCGGCGCCACACGCGCGCAGATGCGCCGCTCCGTGTTTTTTGAAGGCGCCGTCATCGGTGCTGCGAGCATTCCCCTCGGCATCCTCGCCGGGCTTGCCGGCATCGGCGTCACATTTCTGTGCATCAACCCCCTCCTTTCGGAAGCGCTCGGCCTGAGCGAGACGTTCCGCCTGGTGGTATCCGTTCCGTCCATTTTGTGCGCAGCCGCGGTGTCGGCGCTGACGATTTTCATCTCGACCCTGATCCCCGCTGCGCGTGCAGCCAGGATCACGCCGATCGACGCCATCCGGCAGAGTCAGGATATCCGCCTGCGCGCCAAAAGCGTACGCACCTCCCGCCTGACGCGTGCCGTTTTCGGTTTTGAGGCCGAGCTCGCGCTCAAAAATCTGAAGCGCAACCGCAAGCGCTATCAGGCGACCGTATTTTCCCTCATGATCAGCATCCTTCTTTTCCTCACGGTGTCTTACTTCACAGGCGGCCTGCGCCAGGCGCTCATCATGACGCAGACCGACATCCGCTATGACATCATGGCCTCGCTTCGCGACGAGGCGCCCGGCGCCGCACGCGAGAACGCCGCGCGCATGCAATCGCTCGATCGCGTCAGGGAGAGTTCTGTCCTTGAAACATACCCTGCCGCCCTTTCCGTCGCAGAGGAAAACGCTTCTGCCGCCGTGCGCGATGCCCTTCCTTTGGAGGACGGAACGTACCGCTACAGCTGCGACATCGTCGCCCTGGAGGACAGCGCGCTGACAGCCTGGTGCGATGCGCTCGGTGTCGATCCCGAGGTGCTTTTGTCGGGTGACAGCTGCGTCGTCATCAACCGCATGACCTACGAGGACCAGGCCGCCGGCCGCTATGTCGAGGATGAAGTCATGCGCGTACTGCCCGGCGAAACACTCACGCCCGACGCTTTCGACCCTGCCGACGAAACGAATGCGCCGCTGCCCCCGCTCACTGTCGCCGCGCTTGCGGAGGATGCGCCGCTGGGCATTTCGACCACCGTCTATGGCCCTGGCAGCGCGACGCTCGTCGTCTCGCGCCGCACGCTCGGGCGCATTCTTGCCGCCGCCCCTGCTGAAAACGCCATCGCGCACACCGCCGTCTATTTCACAAGCGACGAGCCCCTCGCTCTGCAGGAGGACCTGGAGAACCTGAATCTCGACGGCCTTTATATCTACAACGTCTACCATGAGCGGCGCAGTCAGGATCAGATGCTCCTGCTCATGTCGGTCTTCACGTACGGCTTTATCGTACTGATCTCCGCCATCTGCGCCGCAAACATCTTCAACACCATTTCAACCGGCATCGCCCAGCGCGGGCGGGAACTGGCTATGCTGCGCAGCGTCGGCATGGCCCCCTCCGGCTTTAACCGGATGATCCGCTTTGAGAGCCTCTTTTACGGGATCAAAGCGCTCGCCTACGGCCTGCCTCTGAGTATTTTCGTCATGTATCTGATCTACCGCAGGCTCGGCGGGCTTTTCAGCTTCCGCTTCGTACCGCCCTGGGGCAGCATCCTGCTCGCCGCAGCTCTCGTCTTTGCCCTGGTTGCCTGCACGATGGCCTACGCCGTTTCAAAGCTCAAACGCGAAAACATTGTCGAAGCGCTCCACCGCGAGACGTTTTAACCGCCGTGCCGCGCCATCCCGCGCCCTTTTGTCATCCAGAGCGAAAAGAAGGACCCCGTCTGTCGGCAGCGCCTGCTTCTGCGCCCGTAATTCTTCGTCCTGACGGTCTCAGAATAACAAATGGGTATCGCGCTCTCCCCCCGGAGGAACTGTCACCAGGGAACGGAAGGAATACCCACGCACGTCACGCCTCGCCAAGCGAACTCGCTCTTGCGCAAAAAGGGCTGCCGCAGGTTCCTGCGGCAGCCCCGTCACAGGCGCGAACCTCACAGGTTCACAGCCTTCACCTTTTCATAAATTTCCAGCACGGTCTTCAGCGGCGCCATACGCGTGCCGGGCATCGTAATGCTCGCCGTGCCGGCCGCCACAGCATACCGGGCAGCCTGTTCAAAGCGCATCTTCTGCTCCATTGCCAGCGCCAGCGCACCGACCATCGCGTCTCCCGCGCCCACAGGCCCTACCGCCTGTACGGCAGGCGCCTGCACGAATACAGCCCTTGTCCGGCTGACAAACACAGCGCCCATCTCGCCCAGAGACGCGGCGACCATCCTCGCTCCGCCCTCCATGAGCATGCGCGCGCCCCTGAGCGCCGCCTACGGCGAATCGATTTTCTCCCCCGTCGCCTGCTCGAGCTCCGTGCCGTTCGGCTTGACAATCTCCGGCCGCGCCGGCAGCGCCGCGCGCAAAAACGCGCCGTCCGCGTCGACGATCAGCGGGATATTCGCCTCCGTCACGCTCTTACATAGCCCGGCATACAGCTCCACCGGCAGGTTCGGCGGCACGCGCCCCGATATAACGATCATATTCCCGCGGCGGATGTATCCGTTCAGCCGGTCTGTGAAACGGCGGAAATCGCTCTCCGTCACGCCGCTCCCCGGTTCGTTGATGTCGGTATGCACGCCCGCTTCCGTCACGATCTTGATATTCGTGCGCGTCTCGCCGGGCACCTCGACAAAATCATGCTGAATGCCCATCGATGTCAGTGTATCACGGATATAGCGGCCGTTTTTGCCGCCCAGTACGCCGCATGCGATCGATTCTCCGCCCAGCGCGCTGATCGCCTTGGACACGTTGATCCCCTTGCCGCCGGCATCGAGGCGTGAATACACCGTACGGTTGAGTCCGCCGGTCACCAGATTCTTCACCACAAGAGTTCGATCGATCGCAGGGTTTAATGTCACGGTCACGATCACGCAAAACACCTCCGCACAGAATGATCCATCGCCTATGATAGCCAACGCCAAATATTGTATCTCAAAATCACCGAAAACGCAAGGCGAAATTTATGGATGTTGAATAGTTTCAAAAACATTTTTGCCGCTTTCCAACATATCGCCGCGCTCTTTTCCTGAAAATTGCACGGTACGGCCCGTCAATCGATCGTCTTCGGCTTTTTCATTGTCAGCGAGATCCGCTTTTTTGCCCGATCGACCTCCAGCACCCAGCAGGTGACCACGTCGCCTACCTTGACCGCCTCGGACGGGTGACGGATAAAGCGGCTGCAGATCTGCGAAATGTGCACAAGCCCATCCTGATGCACACCAATATCGACAAATGCGCCGAAATCGACCACGTTGCGCACCGTACCCTTCATCTCCATGCCGGGCTTTAAATCGTTCAGATCCATCACGTCCGTGCGCAGCATCGGCTGGGGCAGCTCGTCTCTGAGGTCGCGCCCCGGCTTTTTCAGCTCTGCCACGATGTCGCCGAGCGTCATCGCGCCCACGCACGCATATTCCGCCGCCCGTTCCTCCCCCGCCTGCTTGATGCGCTCGGAAAGCTCCGCAAGGTTCCTGTTTTTGCCGTCTTCCAATGTATAGCCGCACAATTCCAGCAGCTTTTCCGCCGCGTCATAGCTCTCCGGATGCACCCCCGTGTTGTCCAGAATGTTTTTTGCCCCCGGGATGCGCAGAAAGCCCGCGCACTGCTGATAGGCCTTCGGCCCCAGCTTCGCGACTTTTTTCAGCTGCTCACGCTTTGTAAAGCTGCCGTTCTCCTCCCGATATGCCACGATGTTCTTTGCCACCGCGGCGTTCAGCCCCGCGACATAGCTCAAAAGCGCCGGTGAGGCAGTGTTCAGGTCCACGCCCACGCGGTTGACGCAGTTCTCCACCACGCCTTTGAGCGCCTCGTCAAGGCGCGCCGGCGGCATATCGTGCTGATACTGCCCGACGCCGATCGACTTCGGGTCGATCTTTACCAGTTCCGCCAGCGGATCCTGCAATCGTCTCGCGATGGAAACCGCACTCCTCTGCGAAACGTCGTATTCCGGGAACTCCTGCGCCGCAAGCTTTGACGCGGAGTAGACCGATGCGCCCGCCTCGTTGACCATCATGTAGGACAGCTGCATATCCGGGAGTTTTGCGATGAGGTTTGCTGTAAAAATTTCCGTTTCCTTCGACGCAGTACCGTTGCCGATCGAGATGACCTGCACCCCGTGCTCACGGATGAGCGCGCTCAAACGGCGCTCTGCCTCCTCCACCTTGTTCTGCGGCGGCGTGGGATAGATGACGTCGACGTCAAGCACACGCCCCGTTTCATCCACCACCGCGACTTTGCATCCGGTGCGGTATGCCGGGTCGAGCGCGAGGACGGTCTTTCCTTTGATCGGCGGCTGCATCAGCAGCTGCCCGAGGTTTAAGCCAAACACGCGGATCGCCTGCTCCGCCGCGCTCTCCGTCAGCGCCGCGCGGATCTCGCGCTCGATCGCGGGCGCGATCAGGCGGTCAAACGCGTCGCGCGCCGCCGCTTCCACGATCTTTGACGCGCTGCCGCTGCCTTTCACATACGCGCCGCAGAGGATCCTGACCGCAGTCTGCTCCGGCAGCTCGATGCATACCTTCAAAAAGCCCTCCTTCTCCCCGCGGTTGATGGCGAGGATCTTATGGCTCGTAAGCTTTTTGACGAACTCCGAAAATGCATAATATGTCGCGTAAACCGAGTCCTTCTCCGCATCGCCCACGGCCTTGAGCACGCCGCCCGCCTCCGCGAGGGCCCTGAGCTTTTTGCGCATCTCGGCGTCGTCTGATATGATCTCAGCGATGATGTCCTGCGCGCCGGCAATGGCCTCCTGCGCCGTCTGGACGCCTTTCTCCCCGTCGAGATACCGCAGCGCCTCCGCCTCAGGGTCATCGTGCGCGCGCTGTTCAAGGATATACGCCGCCAGCGGCTCCAGGCCCTTCTCCTTCGCGATCGTCGCGCGCGTGCGGCGCTTGGGGCGGTACGGGCGGTAAAGATCCTCGATCTCCGCCAGCGTCTGCGCCTTTTCGATCTTCCCGCGCAGCTCGTCTGTCATTTTCTCCATTCCCTCGACCGCGGCGATGACCTCTTCACGGCGCTTTTCAAGGCTGCGCAAATACGCCAGCCGCTCGGCAAGCTCCCTCAAAAGCTGGTCGTTCATCGCGCCGGTCAGCTCCTTGCGGTAGCGCGCGATAAAGGGGATGGTGTTCCCCTCGTCGATCAGCCTGATCACGTTCTCAACATGCTGCACGGCGAGCTGATACTGCTGTGCGAGCACAACGGCAAAATTCATATTTGGCACCTACTTCACATTTACTTCCCGCATCTGAATGCGGACACGTTTCGCCTGCGTCGCATTGACGGCGGCAAACGTTTCTGCACACCGGTCCTGCGGATATTATTTTATCAAATTTCCGCACAATTTACAATCGCGGCACGGCATATGCATTTGAAGCGCGCTTTTGCCTGTCTGAAGCAAAAAGCAGGCGCAAACGGGGCAATGTTCACGCTTCGTTCACATTGTGAACTTGTGGCACGCTGTCCTTTTCGATATAATAAAAAATAGCTGCAGGCGATTTTTTATACGCATGCGCGGCGGTTGCCCGCAGGGGCGAGACGCGCGCGAATAAAAAAGGAGGTCCTTATGGTTCACACGCTGAGTCCCCGGAAGCAAACATGCGGCTTTACCGGCTTTGCCCTCAAGCGCATCGCCGTCTGCAGCATGGTCATCGATCATATCGGCTCCATTGTCATGGATGGCGTGATCGCCCCCTACCGTGTGAACGACACGATCATTCTTACAGCGGATATGCCCTTTTTCGTCCGCAACGCCTTTCTCATCAAAACGATCTGCGCGGCGCTGGGCAGTGCTGCTTTTCCGCTCTTCTGCTTTCTCGTGGCAGAGGGGTTTATCCACACGCGGAACCGTCTGCGCTACGCCGGGCTGCTCGCGCTCTTTGCCCTCCTTTCCGAGGTGCCTTACGACGTCGCCCATTATCAGACGGTGCTGGATTTCTCTCTGCAAAACGTGCTCTTCACGCTCTGCGTCGGTGTCTTCACGCTTTACGGCATCAGCCGCGCGGAACAGAAAAGCCCTGCCATACGCTTTTGGCTCACAGCGCTATGT
>CAKTWY010000043.1 GCA_934630445.1 uncultured Eubacteriales bacterium | reverse complement strand
GCGGTCAGCAGCCCTCTGCAATGCGGTAGATAAGCGCCTCGGTATCCGCCCAGCCCAAACAGGGATCGGTGATCGATTTTCCGTAAACGCGCTCGGCGCCGATCTTCTGGCAGCCCTCTTCCAGATAGCTTTCGATCATAACACCCTTCACCAGCGTTCTCACCCCTTCATTATGCCGGCGGCTGTGGAGCACCTCGCTGACGATGCGGATCTGCTCTTTAAACTGCTTGTTGGAGTTGGAATGGTTGGCGTCGATGATCGCGGCCGGGTTTTTCAAATCCAGCTTCCGATACATTTCCAGCAGCCGGATCATATCCTCATAGTGGTAGTTCGGGATGCACGTTCCGTACTTATCCACGCCGCCGCGCAGGATGACATGCGCAAGGTCGTTGCCGTCCGTCGTGACATCGCAGCCCCGGTAGATAAAGGTATGGGGATGCTGCGCCGCAATGACGGAGTTCAGCATAACCGAAAAATCCCCGCTGGTGGGGTTTTTCATGCCGACCGGAATATCCATCCCGCTGGCCGTCAGACGGTGCTGCTGGTTTTCCACCGACCGTGCACCGACCGCCTCATAGGATAGCAGGTCGTCCAGATAGCTGCGGTTTTCCGGGTAAAGCATTTCGTCCGCCGCCGTCAACCCGCTCTCCGCCATCGCGCGGATATGCATCTTCCGAATGGCAATAATGCCGCCCAAAAGGTCGGGCGCTTTGTCCGGCTCGGGCTGATGCAGCATCCCCTTGTATCCTGCTCCGGTGGTGCGCGGTTTATTGGTATAAATTCTCGGGATGAGCACAAGCCGGTCTGCCACTTTCTCGTTGAGCGCCGCCAGACGGCAGACATATTCGCAGACCGCGTTTTCATTATCGGCGGAGCAAGGCCCCACCAGCACAATAAATTTGTCGGACTGACCGGTAAAAACCGCGCGGATCTCACGATCACGCCCTTCTTTCAGCTTCGCCAGCTTGTCCGCCAGCGGATATTCCCGCTTCAGTTCTGCCGGCAACGGCAATTCTTTATTGATTTTCATCGCCATGGTCGTATCCTCCCGAAATTGATTCCTTCCGAAAAAAAACGCAAACGATATGTTTCCGTTCTGTTTGCTTTTCAGTTAAATGATGTTCACTTTTATCCTGTCTTTTTCCTTTTTGGCCAGATAGAGCGCTTTATCTGCTTCCCGCAGCTGATCGCACGCCTTTCCGGCGCAGTAAACAGCGCCGATTGCGATTCCACACCGCATAGCATTCGCATGGTTCCGGAATCATTTCCCCTAAAATATGAAAAAAGATATAAAAATAGAAGCGCCGGTAACCGGGTGGCAACTCAGCCGAAGCCTGCCGCCTCCATATCCCCGTCCGCCAAAAACGCTTCTGTTGATTTTAATATACCACAAAATACGGAAAATATCAATGGGAATGTGCGTGCTGGAATTCCTGCGGAGGGGAACAGTTCTCCTGCGGACGGGATTCTTCGCTCCGCTCAGAATGACAGTGTCGGGGGGCAGAATGACAGGGCGTGGGAGTATCAAGACCCGGAGCAAACCCCGGAAGGGCAGAAGAAATGTAAAGCGCTTAAACCGTCAGTACGAGATGATGCGCAATCGGATGCATTTCGACGCGGATGAACTGGCGACGCTCGACAGGCTGATCAAAAAAGAAGTTGAAGAATATGCGATACAAGGTATGGAAAGAGCGGACGAGATCATCCAGACGTATCAGGCCTATCAGCAGATGTACAGGCGATGGAGCCTGTCCGCCGGTACCCTGTTTGACGCACAGAGTACTGTGTTGTCATCGAACCATCCACTAAACGTACCACGTCGAATACCGTCTTCAACTCACAGATCAAAGTGGCAACTTCTGTCCGTGTCACTTGCTGATCATATCCTTTAATTTTATTTGAGGTACACACAATTGTTCAAACGTTCCTGCCTCCAGCATGGTGCGCATCGAACATGCCCGGTTTGCCGGCATCAAAAATTTGCCGGCATAAACGGCATGAACAAATGCATCAGCCTGTTCTGTAATTGTTTTATTATAACACAAAATTCATTTAACTTCAATTTTACACGAACCGAACCCATTCTCTTTCCCGACAAACGGCAAGTATGTTGCGTTCCATCAAATAGAATCAAAAACAAATCGAAGCCCGTTCCACCGTTATTCTGTAATCGGCAAAGGCGTATTCGAAGAACAAATATACAATGTTCACATCGATGTGATATGATTTTTAAAAGATAAATCTCAATTCTCTCTAAGGCATGTGACGCACCACATGGTTTTGTGGTGTATTAGGATGAAAGGCCTTGATGTAATAGACAGGAGGGGCAACGATGGAAGATCGTAAAATCGTGGATTTATATTGGGCGCGCTCTGAAACTGCAATATCAGAAACCGCCAGCAAATATGGAACGTATTGTCAGTATATTGCACATAATATTCTTCACAATGACGAAGATAGCGAGGAATGTGTAAATGATACATATATGCGAGCATGGAATAGTATGCCCGGACACCGACCGTCTGTCTTAAAAGCCTTTTTAGGTAAGATTACACGTAATCTTGCGTTGAACAGGTATAAAGCTATTACTGCTGAAAAACGTAATTCCGGGCAGGTTCCGCTGGCTCTTGACGAATTACATGCGTGCATTCCCAGTACGGACAATACAGAAAGTGTTGCAGATAATCTGGTGTTGGCAGAAATTTTCAATCGTTTCCTGGATTCCCTGACAATAGAACAACGTAAAATTTTTATGCGTCGTTATTGGTATTTAAGTTCAATCAGTGAAATTGCCGCAGATTATAAAATGGGCGAGAGCAAAGTAAAAATGTCTTTGCTGCGGTCAAGGAATGAATTAAAACAAATTTTGGAGAAAGAAGGTGTTTCATTATGAGGGAAGAGCGAATTTTGCATGTTCTCGGTCAAGTAGATGACAGATATGTGATGGAAGCAGATCCCATGAATGAAAACATGTCCGGGCAGATCGTACCATATCGGCACAGACTTTCTCATAAGACTTTGATTTCCGTTGCAGTTGTTACAACACTGCTGGTTTCATCTTTTACGGCGGCCATGGCAGCCAGTAAAGAATTTCGTAACGCTGTATTTCGCTTTTTCAAAATTGATACACCCGAAATTGTTTTGCCAATGGAGGAGGAACCTATACAATCGGGCGATATTGAAAGTATCGGCGCAAGCAGCATCGATGACATCGTAAATATCGAGTATATTCGGATAGATGGAAACTTTGATTATTCAAATGGCATTGTCTATCTGTATGATGACGAAAAAGCCGCAACTGCATACATCGCGGAAAATGGCAAGCTCTCTCCGTTAGAGCCGCACAAGGAATCCCTTGCATATGTATGGAACGGCGAAACGTATTCGATCGGTTTTGACTGGTATGAGCGTGACGGAGTCGTCTATGCAAGTGCAAGAAACTTCGATATTGAAACGCAGACAGCATGGGATGCAACTGCTATAGAGGGAAATTCTGATTTTGTAGCCTTGATTTTAAGCTACGGTCAACAGATTGAATACGCACAATATCCATTGCTCTATGATCTGAAAGCAAAGAAAGCGATTGCTGTTTTGGACAACTGCGAAGAATTAAAATCCAGACAGATCACTCAAACAGAATTTGCTCCCGACCTGTCGGGAATCATCGTATCGTGTGATTTCGAGACCGACGTGTACTATTATAACATCAAAAATCAGACGCTTTCTTCATTGAGCGATTTATGTGGAATGAATAAGATTGGCGCATGGTTTATAGACCCTGATACAGTTTGCTGTGTTTCGATGGATGAAAACAAAGCGTTCACCGGCAGAACGGTCACGCTTTCAACGGGAGACTGCAAAAAGATTTTTTCAGCCATGCCAAAGCTTGACGATTCCCCGGATGGCGGTATCGTACTGACGGGAGGAAGATATGGGCTATTTGTAGATGAAGCTCGTAATACCTTTGTGTATGATTTCAAAACGGGTGAAAGTGCTGTTGTAGACGGTTTTCAATATCCTGCTGATGCTACATTTGCCAGTCTGAACAGCACGGAAGATAAAATTCTGTTTGCTAAAAATGAGGACGACGCAGAGGGCCTTGGAGTTTCGGAAATTGGCGTCCTTGATTTGCGCAAGCAGTCATTCATTCTCTTTGACCGGAAAGACTATGAGATCCGGCGCGAGGGCTCTATCGGGTGGTTTGATTGTGACACCGTGGCGATCCGTGCATCGACAGAAGAATTTGGCTATCTATACTTATTTACAGTTGACCACTCTGTTGCAGCAGCTGATACTGAATAATGTATGCTGCGACAATTTTTATGGCAATTCCAGCCGAGTCAGTCACCGGCAAGATGAACGGGCTGCGTCCGCCGTTGACAGCCCTGCCTGTCCTTGCCGGTGGATGAACAAAGGGCGACAGCAAAACGTGCTGCCGCCCCGGGAACAGCCGGTATGACTGGATAACCATGCCCTTGCTGCGGCTCTCGCCCGACTGCCGGAACAGAGGCAGGAGGAAGTCTTTTTGTATCGCTTCCATCTCTTGACGCAGAAAGAAATCGTGGAACAATGGATATGGTGTCTATTGAATCGGCTCATTAGCGGCGGCAGCTAAAAGAAAAAGTCCAGAATCCGCTAAAGCGGATTCTGGACTGTGGTCGGAGTGTCGGGACTTGAACCCGAGGCCTCTTGGTCCCGAACCAAGCACGCTACCAGCTGCGCTACACCCCGTTACCTGACGGGTACCTTTGAAATTATAGCAATACTTGGCTATAAAGTCAAGGCCAAATTTTACTTTTTTCCGTCAGACTTTTTCAATGCGGAAATGAAATTTTTCGTGTAAAAAGCGCATGCTATTCCTGCGCGGATATGCGTGCATCAAAGGAGGCTGAAAATGGCTCATCAGGTATTGTCCGTAGACATTGACAGAGACGGCTGCATTGGCTGCGGTCTTTGCGCTTCTATCTGCCCGGACGTTTTCCGCATGGCGGATGACGGAAAAGCGGAAGTATTTGTTCCCGAGGTTCCGCAGGGCTCTGAGGGCGGCTGCGTCCAGGCGCAGGAAAGCTGCCCTGTTTCCGTTATCACCTGCGACTGACCCTGCCCGGGGAGTGAGAGCGCCTTCCTGCGCTTTCACTCCCCGGCAGGAGCGGGCGAATCATCCGGTGCATCAAGCCCCAAATCATTTTTTAAGATCGCGCCGCTCACGATGGCAGTACCGCCAAATTTGCCGCGGATGTCGTCCATTGTGCGTTCCAAGCGCTCGCGCCGTTCACGGCGCTCTTCCCCGCTGTCCGCAAACAGCGTCAGCTGCGCACCGCATTCCTCCTCCGCGATCAAATCGGCTCCGGTCACCGTCAGCATCCGCACAGGCGCGCGCATGCTCCATGAGCGTTTGATCAGCTCCATCGCTGCCGACGTGATCTCGGCGGCAAGATTGGTCGGAGTATCAAGCTTTCGCTGGCGCGAAATACTGTGAAAAGCCGGATCGCGAATGATCACCTGCACCGTCGCGCATTTCACACCGTGCCGGCGCAGGCGGCCGGCAACGCTGTCGGAAAGCGCCGCGATCCCAGTGCGGATATCCGCCTCTCCGACCAGATTCCGGCGAAAGGTCATCCCGTTGCCGACCGATTTGATATCCTGTTCATCCTGCGCCATGCGCACAGGGCTGTCATCTTCTCCGCGGGCATAGCGGCTGAGCACCTGCCCCATCTTGCCGAGCCTTGCACGCAGCGCCTCCTCATCGGCACAGGCCAGCTCTCCGATCGTATGCACGCCCATGGAGGCAAGCGTCGCCTCAGCGGCTTTTCCCACGTAAAGAAGCGCGCTCGCCGGCAGCGGCCAGACAATATCCCGATAATTTTCACGGGAAATAACGGTGGTCGCATCCGGTTTTTTATAATCGCTGCCAAGCTTGGCAAAAATCTTGTTGAACGAGACCCCGACAGAGATCGTGATCCCCAGTTCTTCACGCACGGTTTTGCGGATCAGATCAGCCGTTTCCTGCGGCGTGCCGAACAGGTGCAGGCATCCTGTCACGTCAAGCCAGCTCTCGTCGATGCCAAACGGCTCTACCCGGTCGGTAAAACGGGCGTATATGTCGTTGACGAGCTTTGAAATCCTTGTATATTCTCCACGATGCGGCGGCACGAGTGTGAGGCCCGGGCACTTTTTCTTCGCCTCATAGATCGTTTCCGCCGTCCTGACACCGCAGCCCTTCGCAAGTTCATTTTTTGCCAGGATGATGCCGTGCCGGTGTTCCGGGTTGCCGCACACGGCCATGGGAATGTCCTTCAGCGACGGATCGAGCAGACATTCGACTGAAGCGTAAAAACCGTTGCAATCACAGTGAAAAATTGTCCTGTCCATACCGCTGCTCCCCTTCTCGCTTTTTCGTTTCCTTCACGGTGTTTTTCCACTTGCTCTGCGGACAGTTTATCATATCCGGTCAAAAAAATATAGTGCCGCGCACGTGCGCAGCGTTGACAAACCGCCCCTTTCATGATATCCTTGAAAAAATTATTGAGGAAGGAGAAGCCTGTATGCTCTTTACTGTGCCTTGTTTTGCAAAACAGATCGTACGCATGTCTGGATGCTTGATCGACGCATCGCAGGCTTTTGTCCTTCTGCGGCAAAACGGGTAGCCGGTACGCGCATTACCTGTAAATTTGTTTTCAGATGCGGCAGAAGCGAAAGCTTTTGCCGCATTTTTGTTATTCTGCCGGCGCGTTTCAGGAGCGCGCGCAGACCGACAGCTATACCAGAACGGATCGGAGTGACTTTTATGCCTTACCGCCATGCCGGCGAGATCGGCGACGTATTGAAGCATCTCGTACTGTGCGAGCTGCTCTCGTCGGACGCCCCTGCACGTTATTTTGAGACAAACGCCGCCTATCCATACTATCCTTTGAAAGAGGGCGCGCCATCCGACTACGGTGTCGTATTCTATCTGACGCATTTACAGGGAGCGCTGCGGGAGTGCGCATACACGGTGCTCCTCACGGAAAACGAATTTCTGAAAAACCGTGTATATTATGGATCGGGCGCGCAGGCAATGCAGCTTCTGGGCTACCAGCGGACAGCGTTTTATTATTTTGATATCGAACCTCCCGCCCTGCAGGCATTTGACGCGTATGCCAACCGGCTTTTTCTGCGCAGGCGGCTTCATACGCAGTGCGCGGACGCAGTGGCACCGCTCCTCTCCGACGCCTATTCTTTTTCCGCAGACGATTTTGTCCACATCGATCCTGATTCCCCATTCGACTCTAACGCGGCACAGCAGAACTTCTTCTCTGTATTTGAGAAAGCATGCGCAGCCGGCGCAAAAACGCTGCTTTGGTATGGGTTCGACAGCTTTCAGACGCGCGACGCCATCCGTGCGGAGCTCTTCCGCCTGGGGCGTACCTCCGGCGCACAGCTCTCCTCTTTTGAGCTCTGGCAGCGGAGCATGACCGGCAACGGCTGCGCAGTGAACCCCGGCGTGCCGGGCTGCGGCGTCGCACTGGGAAATATTGCTCCGGAGGACGCCGCACGCATCAGCACGCTGCACACATCGCTCGCAGCTATATACGAAAACGCACGCTACGGCGGCGCAAGCGCCGCATTCGATGTGCAAGCGCTGGTTTTTTAAAACAAACTGGAGGTATCCGTATGCAGCCTTTATATCTTGTATCTCCCACGCCCGAACACAGAGAGGCCGTCCTGCAATACCGGGCGGAGTTTGAGCAAAGCGGCGACAGCATGGATGGAACAGCCGGCCTTGCCAGCGCCGAAAGCTACGAAGCCTGGCTCTCGGCGCTGCACGATAACGCGCGGCCAGAAACTGTGCGCGCCGGAATGGTCGACGCCTCCACGTTTCTCGCCATGCGCAGGTCAGACGGCCGCCTGGTCGGGATGATCGACATCCGCCACCGTCTGAACGAATATCTGCTTCGCTTCGGCGGACACATCGGCTACAGCGTGCGCCCCTCCGAGCGGCGACAGGGCTATGCGGGGCAAATGCTCCGTCTGGCGCTCGAGCAGTGCGCCTCCTATTCGCTCAAGCGTGTGCTGATCACCTGCGACAGCGAAAATATTGCATCGCGCAAAACGATTCTGCACGCGGGTGGAAAGCTGGAAAACGAAGTGCCGGAAGAAGGCCGCCTCACCCAGCGCTACTGGATCTGCCTTGAATAATGCACAAAAGCACGCCCTGCAGCACAGATTCCCGTGCCGCAGGGCGTATTTGATCCATGTTTACCTGTTCGCGGCTGCCTGAAGCGCACCGGAAAAGAGGAGAAGCGCCGAGACCGACCAACTGACATCGGACATAAAAGCAGCCCCAAAGACCGCAAACGGCATGACAGACAAAAGAAACGCCGCTGTTGTCACGCCAAAAGCCGCGTTTTGAAGCCGCCGTGCGCGCCGCCCTGCGATCATTGCCGCTGCACACAATCCAACCGCCGCCACAGTCAGAACGCCCGCCGCAAGCGGGAAGCAGTTGGCATATCCGAGCGGCGTCAGGCTGAAGTAGGAAAATGTCCGGCGCAGCGTCTCCCCCGGTCCTGACGCAAAGACAAGCACCGCCCCGTATGGAAGGATTTCCAGTACCAGCGCTGCCGCCGCGCCGCCAAGCGCGCATGCACAGGATGCCAGGCGCAGCACCGCGTCGGAGGCGCGTTTTCGTTCCAGCAGCTTTCGAAGCAGTGCCGTCACAATCAGCACAAGGCCTAAAACGCTGTACGCGCAGATGCCAGCTGCAGCCAGCCACAGCGGTGACAGGAGCAGTGCGATGCCCACTGCCAGCACTGCAGTGCAAAGCATGGCGGATATGCGTGCGCGTGCATAGCGCAGAGCGTCGAGTATGACTTCGTCCGTTTTTTCGCTCCGCTCCTCCCGCGCAATGCGCTCGCCCGCCAGCAGCTCACCGACTGTCACGCCGAGCGCCGACGCCAGCGGAGACAACAGCGCCGTATCCGGCAGCCCTTTTCCCGTTTCCCAGCGCGAGACCGCCTTGTCCGTCACCGCGAGCCGATCCGCCAGTTCCTTCTGGGTATATCCCCGCTCTTTGCGCAGCGCGGCAATGAATGCTCCTGTTTTATTAATATCCATTTGCTCCGCCTCCTTCTCCTATCACACATTATCATACAGGAAAATGCTGCGCAATGCACCCTATGGATCGTAGAATCCGGCGATAAACGCAAAAAAGAGCCGCGCCGCACAAAAAGGCGGCGCGGCATTCACCGGCAAGCCGGCAGTATCTCAGCCGCTACTCCAGCAGCATTGCGATCTCAGGCAGCGGCGCGACGCTGCGCTGCAGGATCCCTTGCATATAGGCGATCAGGATGCCGTAGTTCGTCATCGGCACATTCTGGTCGCGCGCGCACTGCATGCGGTATTTGACCTCGCGCTCACTCAGCATACAGCCGCCGCAGTGCACGACCAGGCCGTATTCCGACAGATCGTCCGGAAACTCCGTTCCGCTTGTAAAGTGAAAATCAAACGTTTTTCCCGTATACTGCGCGATCCAGCGCGGCAGCTTTACCGTGCCGATATCGTCGCATTGCCGGTGGTGGGTGCAGCCTTCAGAAATGAGGATATGCGCATGATCTGCCAGATCGTCGAGCGCGCGCACGCCTGCGACCGCGTCCTGCAAAATCCCCTTATGCCGCGCGAAGAGGATCGAAAAAGACGTAAGCGCGACCTCACGCGGCGTATCGGCCGACACCTGGGCGAACGCCTGACTGTCGGTCACAACGATGCGCGGCTTTTTCCCCAGCGCCGCAAGCGTCGCCGCCAGCTCATACTCTCTTACCACAACCGCCGTCGCCCCCGCTTCGAGCGCGTCGCGGATCGTCTGCTGCTGCGGAAGAATCAACCTGCCTTTCGGCGCGGCCTTATCGATGGGTACCACCAGCACCACAAAATCGCCCGGTGCGAGCAGATCCGCGATGATCGGCGTCTGCGGCTCGTCCACAGGCGCCTTCGCCGCGATGCGCTCGCGCAGCGCATGGATATTCTCTCCGGTTTTCGCGCTCACCCAGATGACGCCGTTCGCATTCGTGCGTTTTTCCGCCGGAACGAGATCCGACTTGTTCATCGCGATCAGATAAGGAATCTTCTTTTCCTCAAAGCGCTTGACGATCTCCCGCTCCTCCTCGCCGAGGCCGAGCCGGGCGTCCGCCACAAGCAGGGCGATGTCGGTCTTGTTCAGGACCTGCAGGCTTTTGCGCACACGCAGCGCACCAAGCTCCCCCTCGTCGTCGATGCCCGGCGTGTCGATCACGACCACAGGGCCCAGGGGCAAAAGCTCCATTGCCTTCGATACAGGGTCCGTCGTTGTTCCTTTGATTTCGGATACGATGGCAAGATCCTGCCCGGTGATGGCATTGATTACACTTGATTTTCCCGCGTTGCGCCTGCCGAAAATGCCGATATGCACACGCTCCGCCGCGGGGGTGCTGTTCAGGCTCATATGTTCCTCCTTAAAAACGGAAGTCGCGCTCGCCGGCCGCGATCTTGGAAAGCCGCTCACGCACAATTTCGCGCACCTGCTCCTTAGGCACATTGGCAAGCTCTTTTAAGATCAGGGCGTCGCCGATGCGCCGCGTCTCCGGCGCGGCATAGTCCTCGAGATACTCCTTGAGCGTCATCAGCGCGTTCGGATGGCAGCAGTTCTGGATCTGTCCGCTCTTGCAAAGGCTCATAAACCGGTCGCCCGTGCGCCCCTCGCGATAGCACGCCGTGCAGAAGCTTGGAATATACCCCATCTCCATCAGCCAGCGCACCACCTCGTCGAGCGTTCGCGTGTCGATCACGTCGAACTGCTCAGATTTGTCGTCCTCCGGCTCAGGAACCGCGTAGCCGCCCACGCTCGTTCTCGACCCGCCGCTGATCTGTGAGATGCCCAGATGCAGCACGCGCTCGCGGCACTTTTTGCTCTCCCTGGTCGAAACGATCATGCCCGTATACGGCACCGCAATGCGGATGCAGGCGACGATCTTCGCGAAGACGTCGTCGTCGATGCCGTTGTCAAAGGCAGACGCGTCGATATCGTCCGCATGCCGGATGCGCGGCACACTGATAGTGTGCGGCCCCACGCCGTGCACTGCCTCCAGATGCTCTGCATGCATCAAAAGGCCCGCGAACTCGTACCGGTAAAGCTCCAGGCCGAACAGCACGCCCAGACCCACATCGTCGATGCCGCCCTGCATCGCGCGGTCCATCGCCTCGGTGTGATAGGCGTAATCGTGCTTCGGTCCTGTCGGGTGTAGCGTCTCATAGCTCTTTTTGTGGTATGTCTCCTGGAACAAAATATACGTGCCGATGCCCGCGTCCTTCAGCTTGCGGTAATTTTCGACCGTGGTGGCCGCGATATTCACGTTCACACGGCGGATCGCGCCGTTTTTATGCTTGATGCTGTAAATGGTGTTGATGCTCTCGAGCACATATTCGATCGGGTTCATCACCGGATCCTCGCCCGTCTCGAGCGCAAGGCGCTTATGCCCCATGTCCTGCAGGGCGATCACCTCCGCGCGGATCTCGTCCTGCGTGAGTTTTTTGCGCGCGATATGCTTGTTTTTCAAATGATACGGACAGTAGACACAGCCGTTGATGCAATAGTTCGACAAATACAGCGGCGCGAACATGACGATGCGATTGCCGTAAAAATCCTTTTTGATCTGCTCGGCAAGCTTGTAAATCTCCTGGTTTTTCTCCTCGATGTCGCAGTCGAGCAGGACCATCGCGTCTCTGTGCGTAAGTCCCTTGCGTGCACGCGCGCGCTCCAATATCTCGTCGATGAGCGCGGCGTTATGGCGGTTCTCCCACGCATAGGCAAGCGTCTCCTGGATCTCGGCGTCGTCGATAAATTCTTCCGCTTTAAGGGATTTCGGGTTATACATGTTTTTCTTCCTTTCCCGGGTCAGGCGAACCTTCCCCGTCAAAGCTGTTTTTTACTGCGAATATGGAACTGTTTATGTAAAAGCGGGCTATGCCCGCATGCAGCCGATCCTGCTGTCGCCGCGCGACACCACCACACGGAAGCCCGCGCGCGCCATGCTCTGCGTCAGGTGCCGCACACTTTCCGCCGCCTCGTCGCCGGTGCTGATCTTGTTGTCATAGAGCATATACTTTTTCCTGACCGCGAGCGGCGACAGGTTCGGCATCACGACGTTCGCCCCGGCGCGCATGCCGCGCTCGCGCCCGTCTGTTTCTATCGTTCCGAGTGCCGTCGTGGCGGGCAGCAGCGCGCCCGGCAGCATCAGCCGCAGCAGGCCGAGCATGAACAGCGTGAGATCTGCCGTTCCGGCCGGGCAGGATGCAAACGGCGTATCGTGATGCGGTACAAAAGGGCCTATTCCCACCATATGCGGCTGGAGCTTATGGATAAAGCACATGTCCTGCGCAAGATTCCGCGCCGTCTGATAGGGGGAACCCACCATAAAGCCCGTTCCCACCTGGTAGCCGATCTCCCTGAGCGAATAGAGGCAGCGCTGCCGCGACGATGCCGAAAGTTCCGGCGGATGCAGGCGCGCATAGTGCGCGCAGTCTGCCGTCTCGTGGCGCAAAAGGTATCGGTCCGCCCCGGCGCCGAACCACATGCGGTATACCGCCTCCGGCCGCTCGCCGATGGAAAGCGTCACCGCGCAGTCAGGGTATCGCGTTTTGATGTCGTTCACCACGCGCGCGACCTCCCCGTCGGAGAAGCCCGCGTCCTCCCCGCCCTGCAGCACGAACGTGCGGAAGCCAAGGGCATACCCCTGCTCACAGCAGGCAAGGATCTCCTCCCGCGTCAGGCGGTAGCGCTCAGCATTGCCGTTCGACCGGCGGATGCCGCAGTAAAGGCAGTCGTTGCGGCAATAGTTCGTAAACTCGATAAGGCCGCGGATATACACCTCGTCGCCATAAACGCTCTTTCGCACCGCCCCCGCGCGGGAAAAGAGGTATTCGTCAAGCTCCGGCGTCCGGTTTTCGATCAGGCGCGTAAATTCATCTTCCGTCAGCGTATGCTCGCGCTCGAGGCAGTCAATCAGCGCCCTCATACTGTCTCCGCTCCAAAAACTTTGGAGTAGATCGTTTTCGTACTGACGCCCGGGAGCATTCCGAGTTTACCTGACAAAGCGCTGATGATGTCCTGCGGCGCGTCGAGCACCACACTGATGACCGCGACGCCGCGCTTGGCATACGGCAGCCCCATACGCCCGATGATGTACTTTCCGTTTTGGTGCAGGATATCGTTGATGCGTTCGGCCGATTCATAATTTTCCACCACGATGCCAACAAGGGCGATGCGCGTCTCCATACGCTTCTCTCCTTTTTTGCTCCCATTTACAGGGATATTCAAATATAAAAAAACAAAACCGCGCCCTGAAAAGGCGCGGCGACAGCACAAAAAACCGCCCGCCTTCTCCGGCAGGCGCACCTGCCCGAATCAGAACGAAACAACCATTGAACCCTTCCGGTTTGCCGGCGGAACGAATCCAAGCGGCGCACCAGTCTTATTTGAGAACAGTATAGCACGCTCAGCCCCGCTCTGCAACAAAAATCATGCCGACTTTGCAAATCTGCCGGTTTCATACAGGTTCTTTTTTTGTTATAATAAAATTATTAAACACATGCGCCGGCAAGTATGTTCTGTCCTGGCGCATGCTGATCAGAACGGAGGCAACTTTATGTCCGATTTTTATCCCGATCAGCTCGGCGCACTTGCCGACGGCGTACACGATGACCAGCCCGCCATCCAGCGGGCGATCGACCTGTGTGCGGAAAGCGGCGGCGGCCGCGTCACCCTCACTGCCGGAAAGCGCTACTATTCCGCTTCTCTGCAGCTGCGCACAAACGTGGAACTTCATCTTGAGCGCGGCTGCGTCCTGCAGGCGACATCTGTGCTCGAGCATTACATCCGTCCGAGCGAATTGCTGAACACGCCTGAAAATATGAAAAACGGGAATCCCATGACCGGGAAGCCCGCCTTCGCTTTCATCTACGCCAAGGATGCCGACAACTGTGCCATCACCGGCGACGGCACGATCGATGGCAACAGCTACGCCTTTGTGTCGCGCGCCAGCGAATATTACGTCACAGGCGATTTTTATCCGCGCCCGACGGCCATTTATGTCGAGCACTCCGACCACATCACATTCCGCGATTTTACCGTGCGCAACGTTCCCTTCTGGACGCTGCATCCTGCCGGCTGCAATGACGTTCTCATCGAGCACATCCGCATCTTAAACGACCTCGACGTCGCCAACAGCGACGGGATCGATCCGGACCATTGCACAAATGTGCGCATCCTCGGCTGCCATATCGAAGCGGCAGATGATTGCATCGTTCTGAAAAATACGGAAGGCAACCGTGAATACGGCCCCTGCCGCAATATTGTTGTGTCCGGATGCACGCTCAAATCCACGAGCGGAGCTTTCAAAATCGGCACCGAAGGCATCGACAATTTTGAAAATATCGTTGTCTCCGACTGTATCATCACCGGCACAAACCGTGGCATCACGATGCAGATCCGCGACAACGGCAATGTCAGAAACGCGCTTTTTCAGAACATCATCATTGAAACGCGGCGCTTCTGCCCTGATTTCTGGGGCTCGGCCGAACCGATTGCGATCACGAGTTTTGACCGTGACGAGAATACGTGTTCCGGTACGATTTCCAACTTGCGGTTCTCCAATATTGTCTGCCATGGTGAAAACGGCGCGCTCATCTACGGCGGCGACGCGTCAAAGATTCAAAACATCACATTTGAAAACTGTGATATTTGCCTTGAGAAAACGTCCAAATGGCCCTGCGGCATTTACGACCTGCGCCCCGGCCTGAACGATGGCTTGATCGAGGAGAAAAATGCTTGCGTCTATGTGCGCAATGCCGGCACGGTCACCCTCAGATACTGCCGCCTGCACTGGGCCGTCGGTGCGCCGGACTGCTATTCTTATGCAGTCGACGCAAAAAACGCCGATCTTGTCATGGAGGCCTGCCAGGCGGAAGCCGCCGACAAATCGCTCGACGCCTGCCGCATCGTGCGCTAAACTTCTGCTTCCAGCACGTCAAAAGCCCCGGCCATACGGCCGGGGCTTCAGCTTGTCGAAAAAGCCCTTCGCGCCGCAGCGCAGATAAAATAAACAAAAATGTCTGGACATGCGCCTGACTTTTTTGACCCTGAAATAGCGCATTTTGCGCTAGTTCGCAACTTTTACCCAACGGGCACGCGA
>CAKTWY010000042.1 GCA_934630445.1 uncultured Eubacteriales bacterium | reverse complement strand
CCGTCGGAGACGGCACATGGCCGTTGTAACATGGTCTCCGGCCATGTTACAATAATCATGACACGCAGCGGTACTGCTGCGGCGGAAGCGAGGGTTTCTCGATGGGAAAAGCATGTGTGGGCATCAGTCTTGAATCCAACCTGACCTATGATTCACTGGCGGATGAACTTGAGCGGGCCTGCGCGGACGGCTTTGATGCGGTGGAGATGAATCTGTCTGCCTTCCCGTTCATCATCGCCGGGGAGCTTCAGCCGCGCGTGGCGGAGTATGTCCGCAGCGTGGTGCAGCGCTATCCGCTCAAGCTGACGATGCACGCCGGCTACGGCCTTGATCTGCGCAATCTCGAGGAGTACGCGATGCACAAAAATGTGCTCATGGCGTCCATCGACGCGTGCACGCTTCTTGGAGCGGACAGGCTCAACCTCCATTTTGAAGAAGAGTCGATGTTCACCGCGCGCGAGCGCGCCTTTTTCCAGGCGCATCAGGAGGCGGCCGATTACGCCATGGAGCGCGGCGTGATGCTCAATATCGAGAATATCGAGGTCGAATATGCCGATAAGGCCGCAGACTTTGTCCGCAGGCTCGATCATAAAAATGTCGGCATGACGCTGGATCTGGGCCATCTCTACTTGTCAGCGTGCTATTTTGGGTACGATTATCCCGATACCGTGCGCAGGTGCGCGCCGCTGGTGCGTCACGTGCATGTCAACGACAACGTCGGTATTTTTGAGCCCATGCGTGTCGAGAACCACCGTCTTTACGATACGCTTTCCATGGGATACCGCACGATGTTCGGCAGGGGGGATATCCACATCGCTCCCTTTTGGGGCAAAGCGCCGCTGGAAGAGGGGATGCGCATCTTAAAAGACGCGGGCTTTTCCGGCATATGGCTGTGCGAATATAAGAGTCGGTCGTTTTTGCCCTTTAACCGCGAGGTGCAGCAGCGCGTGCGGCGCATAGCGGAGCAGTGAAAAATAAAGCCGCATATGCCGGCGATATCAAATGATGAGGTGAATGATATGAAATTGATTCGTTTTCTGGTAGACGATATGGAGAAACTCGGCGTCGCGGACGCGGCGTTTGAGACGGCGTATGAGCTCAACACCATGAAACTCAGCCGCTACTTTTTCGATATGTTCGACGTTATTCGCTTTCTGACGGAGGAGGACCGCGCGCGTGTGAGCGCCGTTCTCGCTGGGAGCAGCGACGGCGTTGCACACTATGACATGGCTCAGGTCGAGCTTTTAAGTCCCATCGCGCGTCCGATCCACGACATCCTCTGCGTGGGCGTCAATTACCGCGCGCATATCGCGGAGGTGCACGACAACCTCGACCAGTCGAGCTTTCACGATGTGGGGGAGACGGTCTATTTTGCAAAGCGCACGACGGGCATTGTCGGGCCGGGGGGCGCGATCGAATCGCACGGCGCGCTTGACGAGCGCCTTGACTATGAAGCGGAGCTCGCCGTGATCATCGGGCGCGACGGGCGTGATATCCCGTATGAGCAGGCGGAGGATTATATCTTCGGCTACTCGGTTTTCAACGATGTTTCCGCCCGTGCGCTGCAGAAGAGGCACCACCAGTGGTACCGCGGAAAAAGTCTCGATGGGTTTGTCGTGATGGGGCCGTGCATCGTTACAAAAGACGAGCTGCCCTTCCCACTGGAGCTGGAGCTGGAGAGTCGTGTGAACGGCGAGGTGCGCCAGCATTCCAACACGCGCCTGTTCCTGCACAACATTCCCGATATCATTTCGGAGTTTTCAAATGGAATTACGCTGGAGGCCGGCGATATCATTGCTACCGGCACGCCTGCCGGTACTGGGATGAGCTTCGACCCTCCGCGCTTTATGAAGCCGGGCGACGTTGTCGAATGCGAGATTGAAAAGATTGGCGTTTTGAAAAATACGATCCGCTGAGCGACGCGAGCCGGGGGTGGCGGATGACCGCAAGCGGCGCTTTTTCTGCGCGCGGTTTGGTCGAGGCAGTTGAAAAATGGCAAAAAATGGGCGTGGTGTTTGTGCATCGCGCCCATTTTTTGCTTGTTTGCTTGTAAAATCTTTCATTTCAGGGTAGAATATCCCAAGCAGCGTATTGGGAGAGGGCGTTTTTCGCCCGCTCTGCCCCCTCGCGCAGCTTCGCTTGCGCCTGAGGCGGGATATCTGCGCTGTCCGCTTCCGCGCCGCGCGCAGCGCCGGCGCGGGAAGCAGCTGCGCGGCTGAAGCCGGGTTCCCGGCTGAGGCGCGCTGATCAAAGGAGGTTATTTTGCAATGAAAAAAAGTACCAGGTGCCTGCAGGGCATCCTTTGCGCGGCGCTGGTCTGCGCGATGCTGCAGGCGGCCGCGCCTGCCATGCCCGCAATAGCTGCGGAAATCGAAGCGCGGTTTAATTCCGTGAGGCTGGAGCTGAACGGAAACACGGTTGCGGAGGAAGGGGAGAGCTACACGCTGCCAAACGGCCAGAGCGTGCCGTATTCCATCCTTTACAACGACACTACGTATCTTCCGATTCGCAAGGTGTGCGAGCTTCTCAACATCGAAGTCACATGGGATCAGGAAGGGAACACCGCCGGTATTGTGACAAAGACCGGAGAAGCGGCGGAAAACGCCGACCGCCTCGAATTTGACGCGGAGGAGTATGAGGCTTTTCAGCAGATTTTTACCGTTAAGCCCGCGGATGAGCAGATCTGGCCGACACGCGTTGTCTATGAGGCGCGCTGCGCGCAGGACGAAAGCTATTCAAAAACCGTCGCGGCTTTGCCGATGGAGACAGTCAAGCGTTACGGGGCGGTGCTTGCCCGGGAGCTGCAGGAAGCCGCACCCGATAAAAAACTCGTTTTGCTTTTCAAATGCAAGAATGACGTCACGGGCGCGGAGCAGGACCTGTATGCGTTTATCGTGTATGCAGGCGAGCGGAACATGTATTTTCAGTACTACAACAGTCAGGGAGAGTTTGTCGACGGCGGAGAGATGTAGTCGGCGGCGCCAAAAAGCCTGCATGCGCTTAAAAAGCGCATGCAGGCTTTTTGCAGATTTCGGATAAAATGGAAGGAAGGCGCGTTTTATTGCGGCGCGCGTTTACACCGCGGCGCGCAGCGTCCACCACAGAAAGAAGCAGACCAGCGCGAGCGGCAGGACGTGACCGAAGAGCACGGCAAAAAGCGGCGCAAAACGGTAGGCAAATCCGCCTGTTCCGCCGCGCTCACGAACCATGTGAATCAGCGCAGTGGGCAGAGCGACAAAAAGCAGCAGCGCACCGAAGAGCACCGCGAGTATCGACGCGACAAACCCCGTGTGCCCAAGCGCAAGTGTGGACAGGCCCAGACGTTCCAGGCAAAGGATAACGCCGAGCGTAAGCGCGCACACCGTTACCGGAAGCGCGCAGAGGAACGGAACAAAATAGGTGACCTGCAGATATTTTTTCATAAGCGGCAGACCCTTTCTCCACCGGCGTCAAAAGACGCGATACAAAACGGGGCTGAGGATCTCCTCAGCCCGCGTTTTGAAGCGTCGATTTACTTTGCAATCACTTTTTTCAGGTTCGCGAAACGCGGCAGACCGTTTTCGGTAGGCATTTTAGTCTGACCCTGGATCAGCGGCAGCGCATACTCGATGTACTGCTCGTTCAGGCCGTTGCCCTCGGCGTTGATCCACTCGCGGGGAACCTTCTTCTCGGTGTTGGCCACCTCGGTCAGCGGCAGAAGCTGGATATCGCACTTGTACTTGCCGTCGACATACGTCCGCTTGAAGCCGACCATCATGTCGGTCACGCCATTTACAGCGTTCTCAACCGCGGCGCGGCCGGAGGCATATGACTCGTCGATATCCGTCTGCGAGGCGCAGTGCGCCGCGCAGCGCTGCATGAGGGAGAACTCGATGCCGCGCGTCTTGCAGCCGAGCTTTTCCTTGATCATGTTCGCAAGCGTCACGCCGATGCCGCCCAGCTGCGCATGGCCGAAGCTGTCGCGGGCGACGTTGCCCTGCGCAAACGCCTCGGCGATGAGCTCGCCCTTAGCGTTGGAGATGCCTTCGGAGACTGCGACGATGCACTTGCCGGTCTCTTTATAGCGCTTCTCAACATCAGCCATGAACTTGTCCATATCAAAGGGAAGCTCTGGCAGATAGATGAAGTCAGGGCCCTTGCCAAAATGCGTGGCGATTGAAGCGGCGGCGGTGAGCCAGCCGGCGTGGCGGCCCATGATCTCCAGGACTGTTACCATGCCGGTGTCATACACGCGCGCGTCGAGGAATATCTCCATGCAGGTGGTGGCGATATACTTCGCGGCGGACGCGTAGCCCGGGCAGTGATCGGTGCCGAACAGATCGTTGTCGATCGTCTTGGGGATGCCCATGACGCGGCACTCATACCCGCACTTGAGCATATATTTGGAAATCTTGTTGCAGGTATCCATCGAGTCGTTGCCACCGTTGTAGAAGAAATAGCGCACGTCGTACTTCTTGAAAATTTCAAGGATGCGCTTATAATCGGTGTCGTCCACGTCGGGATCGGCGATCTTGTAGCGGCAGGAGCCGAGCGCGGAAGAGGGCGTGTACTGGAGAAGCTCCAGCTCCTTCGGATCCTCCTCGTCGATGACGATCAGGCGGTCGTTGAGGACGCCCTTGATGCCGTGCTCCGCGCCGTATACCTTGGTGATGCAGTCCGCTTCGAGCGCCGCTTTCATCGCGCCGTATGCGCTGGCGTTGATGACGGAAGTCGGGCCGCCGGACTGGCCGATAATGCAGGCGCCTGTGAGTTTGCTCATGATAAAAACCTCCAACTGTTTCATCGTTAGGATCAAAACGATTTATAATACTTCCATTAATATAGCATAGACAGGCCTTAAAATCAATTTCTAATCAAAAAAAACGTGAGATTTCCGGCGGTTCTGTGTGCAGCGCACAAAAGTTAGCGGCGCTCATACAAAATTTGTGGAGTTTTCAGCGCATAACAGCTTGATTTTAACCCAAAATACTGATAAACTGGATAAGGTTAGACAAGGTGGTATGTCTGATAAAAACAGGACATGCTTGCAGTATATTATTTATGAAGGAGATGCTCAATATGCCTCTGGTAACAACCACCGAAATGTTTAAGAAAGCATACGACGGCGGCTACGCGATCGGCGCTTTCAACGTAAACAACATGGAGATCGTTCAGGGTATCACGGAAGCGGCGAAGGAAGAGAACGCGCCGCTGATCCTGCAGGTTTCCGCCGGCGCGAGGAAGTATGCCAACCATACCTACCTCATCAAGCTCGTCGAAGCGGCGCTCATCGAGACCGATCTTCCGATCGCGCTCCATCTCGATCACGGTCCGGATTTTGAGGTCTGCAAATCCTGCATCGACGGGGGCTTCTCCTCTGTTATGATCGACGGTTCCTCCCATCCGTTTGAGGAGAATATCGAGATCACGAAAAAGGTCGTTGAATATGCGCACGCGCACGGCGTTGTCGTCGAGGGTGAACTCGGTCAGCTCGCGGGCGTTGAAGACGACGTCAATGTTGAGAATCATTCCTACACCGATCCCGCGCAGGTTCAGGAGTTCGTTGAGAAGACGGGCGTCGACTCCCTCGCTATCGCGATCGGCACCTCTCACGGCGCTTATAAGTTCAAACCCGGCCAGAAGCCGCAGCTGCGCTTCGACATCCTCGAAGAAGTGACGCAGAGACTTCCGGGCTTCCCGATCGTTCTGCACGGCGCGTCCTCCGTTATTCCGGAGTTCGTCGAGAAGATCAACTCCTACGGCGGCAAGATGCCGGATGCCATTGGCATTCCGGAGGAGATGCTCCGCCAGGCAGCGAAGAGCGCGGTGTGCAAGATCAACATCGACTCCGACCTGCGCCTTGCCATGACCGCGGCGATCCGCGAGCATATGGCGCTGCATCCGGGTGATTTCGATCCCCGCCAGTATCTCAAGCCCGCCCGTCAGGCGATCAAGGATATGGTCAAGCGCAAGCTCGTCAACGTCCTCGGCTGCAACGGCAAAGCGTAAGCGATCAATACTGCATATGAAGAACCCGGAGGCATTTGCCTCCGGGTTCTTTGCGTTTGCGGGCACATTGAGGGGGAAAACTGCGAAACAGCGCAAAATGCATTGTTTCAGGAACAAAAAAGTCGGGAGAACGGCCCGGACTGATTTCTCCTGGCCGTTTGTCCTGACTTTTTTGCGTATTTCATGCGCGCTGCGGCGCGCCGCTTTTCCACCTGCCAGATCAGTTCGTGCGTTTGTCCTTGAGAAGTACGTCGTGCGCGCCGCCCTCGACAATGCTGACGGAGGAGACGAGCGTCAGGCGCGCCTTTGCCTGCAGCTCCGCGATGGAGAGCGCGCCGCAGTTGCACATGGTCGATTTGACCTTGCTGAGCGTCGCGGCGACGTTATCGTGCAGAGGGCCCGCGTATGGAACATAGGAGTCGACGCCCTCTTCAAACGACAGCTTTGCGTCGCCGCCCATGTCGTAGCGCTGCCAGTTGCGCGCGCGGGCGCTGCCTTCGCCCCAGTATTCTTTCATATAGCTGCCGTTGACAAGCACCTTGCTCGACGGGCTCTCATCAAAACGGGCAAAGTAGCGCCCCAGCATGCAGAAGTCGCACCCCATCGCGAGCGCCAGCGTCACGTGATAGTCCTGTACGATGCCGCCGTCCGAGCAGATGGGGATGTACACGCCCGTTTCCTTATAATACTCGTCGCGCGCCTTTGCGACTTCGATCACCGCGGTGGCCTGCCCCCTGCCGATGCCCTTGGTCTCGCGTGTGATGCAGATCGCGCCGCCGCCGATGCCGATCTTGATAAAATCCGCACCCGCTTCCGCAAGGAAGCGGAAACCGTCGCGGTCGACGACGTTGCCCGCGCCGACCTTTACCTCGTCTCCATATTTTTCACGGATAAAAGAGAGCGTGCGCCGCTGCCACTCGGTAAAGCCTTCGGAGGAATCGATGCAGAGGATGTCAGCACCCGCCTCGACGAGTGCCGGTACGCGCGTTTCATAATCCCTGGTGTTGATGCCCGCCCCGACCATATAGCGCTTGGACGCGTCAAGCAGCTCGCCGGGATTTTCCTTGTGCAGCGCGTAATCCTTGCGGAAAACAAAGGAGACGAGGCGCTGATTCTCGTCGACGATGGGCAGCGCGTTGATCTTATGCGCCCAGATGATGTCGTTGGCCTCGCTCAGCGTCACGCCGAGGGGCGCGTATACGAGCTTTTCCAGCGGGGTCATAAAGGTTGCCACTTTCTCCGCGCGGTCCATACGGCTGACGCGGTAGTCCTTGCTCGTGACGATACCGAGTAAGCGGCCGCAGGCCGTACCGTCGTCCGTCACGGCAACGGTGGAGTGGCCGGTCTTTTCCTTCAGCGCGAGGATATCCGCGAGCGTCTGATCCGGGCGCACGTTCGAGTCGCTCGGAACGAACCCGGCCTTGTACGCCTTGACCCTGCGGATCATCTCGGCCTGGCGCTCGATCGGCTGCGAGCCGAAAATGAAAGAGAGGCCGCCCTCGCGCGCCAGCGCGATCGCCATTTTGTCGTCGGATACCGACTGCATAATGGCGGACACGAGCGGGATGTTAATGGAAATCTTTGCCTCCTCGCCGCGGCTGAATTTCGTCACGGGCGTCTTCAAAGAGACGTTCGCCGGGATGCACTCGGCGGAGGAATATCCGGGTACGAGAAGGTATTCGCTGAAAGTGTGCGAAGGGGTGTCATAATAAAAAGCCATGCTTCCGCCTCCCGATGTTTTCTGATTAACATAACAGAAAAATGCAGGCTTGTCAATAGGATAAGCAGCGCGATGCAGGAAATACTTCAAATATGCCGGCGCGGCGGTTGACAGACGGTGCGCCCGGTGGTACATTTACAACAACCGGCGGCCTGTCCGCACAGATATGACGGAGGTGTCTGAATCAATGCTCGATAGAAAAACGATTGAAGCCCTTGCGCGGGGAAAGCGCTGCGACATGGTGCGTGACATGATCGAGATGAGCCGTATCCCCTCGGTGAACCCCGCGGCGGGCGGTCCGGGCGAATATAAGCGCACGATGTGGATTGCCGAAAAGCTCAAAAGCTGGGGCGTGGATTATACAATATTTGAGGTGCCCGATGAGCGCGTGGAGGAAGGGGTGCGCATCAGCCTGATGGCGCGCTTTGCAGGGTGCGAGGATCGGGAAAAGACGCTCTGGTTCATCGCGCACACCGACACGGTCGCGCCGGGCGACCTGAGCCTTTGGGATACGGATCCGTTCGACCCGGTCGAGCGCGACGGGTGCATTTACGGCCTCGGCGTGGAGGACAACAGCCAGGCGGTGCTCTGTTCGCTGTATACGATCCTTTTGATGAAGGAGCAGGAGCTGCGCCCGAAATGCAATGTCGCCTTCCTGTTTTCAGCAGATGAGGAGACAGGCAGCGCCTATGGACTGAAAGATCAGGTGAAGCGCGGCATTTTCGGTCCGCGCGACGAGGCGATCGTGCCGGACGCCGGGTGTGCGGATGGCTCGTTTGTGGAGATCACGGAGAAATCCCACTGCGTGATGGACTTTACCGTCACGGGCAGGCAGGCGCACGCCTCCATGCCGCAGCTGGGCATCAATGCCTGCTCTGTGGGGATGCGCTTTGCCGTGGCGCTGGAAGACATGCTGAAAGAGCGGTTCACTCTCTGCGATCCGCTCTACGACCCGCCATACTCGACCTTTGAGCTGACGCAGAAGTTTTCAAACGTCGCAAGCAGCAATATCATCCCCGGAACGGACCGCTTTATCATGGATATGCGCGTGCTCCCGCAGATCAAACTGGCCGAGGTGCGCGCGGCGGTGGACGAGCTGATCGCGAAGTTTTCGTACCGGTATAAGGTAACAATTACGTGCGCCATGAACGGCGCCGATGCGCCGGCCGCCACGCCGGAGGATGCGCCGGTCGTGCGCAATCTGCTCGAGAGCCTGCGGGAGGCGGGCGTTGAAGCGCGCTGCGGCGGTATTGGCGGCGGCACGTGCGGCGCGATTCTGCGTCAGATCGGCATCCCGTCGGTCGTCTGGTCGACGATTATCGAGCTTGCGCACCAGCCCAACGAGCACGTCGTCATTGACAACCTTGTCGCCGACACGGGCATCTATCTGGCCACGGTTGCAAAATACTGCTGAGCATTTTGCGCCGGCGCGTTTACACAGGGAGGGAGACAAAGAATATGAAGTACGATTTTGATCAGGTCATAGACCGCAGGGGCACAAACTGCAGCAAGTGGGAAGGAATGCGCTCGTTTGACCCGCGCGCGGGCGAGGGAACGCTGCCTTTCTGGGTGGCGGATATGGATTTTGCCTGTCCGCCCTGTGTGATCGAGGCGCTGCACGCGCGTGTGGAGCGGCAGATTTTCGGATACAGCGAGCCGGGCGAGCGCTTTTACCGCGCGGCGGCAGATTGGTGCCGCGCACGGCACGGCCTTTTGCTCGAGCGCGAAGCGCTCGTTACCTCGCCGGGCGTTGTGCCGGCGCTGGGGTATCTGATCCGGCTTATGACGCAGCCGGGCGACGGCGTTATCATCCAGACGCCGGTGTACTATCCCTTTGCACGGAAAATAAAGGAGGCCGGGCGCGTTGTGGTGGAAAATCCGCTCACGCTTCAGCCAGACGGCCGGTATGTCATGGATTTTGAAGATCTGCGCCGGAAGGTGAAGGACAATAAACTGCTGATCCTCTGCTCGCCGCACAATCCCGTCGGCCGCGTCTGGACGCGGGAGGAGCTGGAAACGCTCGTGGACATCTGCGCGGAGAACGGTGTGAAGATCATTTCCGACGAGATCCATTCCGACCTGCTGCGCGTGGGCGCGATACATACCCCGACGCAGAGTGTGCGCGCGGAATATCAGGAGAACATCGTCACCTGCTTCGCTCCATCCAAGACATTCAACCTCGCCGGCATGCAGTGCGCCTTTGTGGTGATCAACGATGGAACGCTGCGCGCACGCTGGAAGGAACACGTCGCCGCCGCGGGCTGTTCCGGACCCGGTCCGCTGTCGATCGTCACAACGCAGGCTGCCTATGAGGGCGGTGCGCAGTGGCTTGACGAATTGCGCGTGTATCTGGATGGGAATATCGCCTTTATGGCGGAGTATCTCGCGCGGCATATGCCCAAGGCGCGTTTTGATCCGCCGGAGGGCACCTATCTGACGTGGATCGATTTCAGAGCGTACGGCCTTGCGATGGACGCGCTCATGGAGGCGTTCGTTTCGCACGGCGCGCTGCCGGAGGCCGGCGCGATCTTCGGTGCGGGCGGCGAGGGCTTTGTGCGCATGAATATCGCCTGCCCGAGGAGCATCCTGCGGGAAGGGCTCTCGCGCATGGCGTCGGCGCTTGATGAAGTGGCGCGGGCCTAGCGCTGTGTCGCCATTATCCTTGAAATAGACTGTAACACGGGAGGAGCGGCCGTTTACGGCCGCTCCTCCCGTACAAAAGCCGCCGGAAATCTTCCGGAGCGGATTGACAAAAATGCGTATTACTAGTATAATACATGCGGAGGGGAGGGGCTGATATGGATTCTGTCTGGAACGTGCGTCTTGACGGGCGCGGCCCCGTCTACCTGCAGATGGTCAAACATATCAAAACGCTGATCCTTTTAAAAAAGCTTGCATCCGGAGACCGCCTGCCCTCGCGGCGGGAGGCCGCCGCTGCGCTTGAGGTGAACCCAAACACCGTACAGAAGGCGTATCGCCTGATGGAGGAAGAGGGCTTTGTGCGCACGGACGGCAACCAGGGCAGCGTCATTTATCTGGATGAGGCGCTGTATGCGCGTATCGAAGAAGAGCTCACGCGCGGCCTGACTGCGGATTTTGTCGCCGAGGCGAAAGCGGCGGGCCTTACGTTCAAGCGCGTGATCGATCTGGTGAGCGAGCTGTGGGAGGGGTAGCCGCCGCGTGCAGCTGGGTCGGGTACATTATACCATTTGCGTACTATATATATAATACATTGGAGGGATGGGCATGCAGGCGTTTTACAATGCTTTTGCGTATGAATTTCACCTGATGAAGAACATTCTCTACAGGCTTTGCGCGACGATGCTCCTTGTGCCGCTCGTGATACGTCTGGGCTACCGGACGCAGCGGGCCTTCACGCCGTTTGAAACGGCCTATGCTGTGCTTGGCGCGCCGTTTTTTGTACTGGGGTTCATAGGGCTGTGCGCGCTGATGGCGGTGCGTATTTGCGCGCCGTGGCGCTCTGCGCGCGCGGCGTATACGATGCTGACTCTGCCATGCGGACGGCTGGCCGTATATCTGGCGCGCATCGCGGCGCTTTTGACGGCGCTTGCCATGTTCTGGGCGAGCGCGGTAGTCAATGTGCTGATATCATACGCCTTTTTCATGTGGCAGGCGCAGCCCTTTTCAGGCGATATCTGGTCGCTGGTCGAGCTCAGAAACGGGCTGTTTCTGGCGCTTGTGCGCTCGCCCTTCCTGCGCATCGTGCTTCCGCTCAGCGGCTTCAACGTCTGGGTCGTGGCCAGCACGGCGCTTTCGCTGACGTGTTCTCTGTATCACGGCATACTCTGTGTGCGCGCGCGCAAGGTGCCTGTGACGGATTTTGCGGCGCTTCTGCTGGCCGTGCTCGCGATTGCGGGGATGCTCAGTTACCGCAGCGGGGTGACGCTTTTTGATCTTGCGGCGGTGGCAGGGGCAAGCAGCGTGCTGATCCTTTTTCACCTGTGGCACGGCTGGCGCCTGGTGCGCACGCGGGCCGTGATTTGAAAGGAGGAGCAAAATGAAACGTTCCTTTTGGCGCCACGCGGGCGCTGTCGGCGCGGCGTCGGCAGTGCTGATTCTCGCGCTTTGCTTTTTCTCCCTGCGCGCGCTCGGCGCGCGGGAAACCCTTGCGCTGCACGACCTGGAGGGCGAGCGCAGCGCACTTGACGGCCTGCGCGTGGGCGGGCGGCTCTACGATGCGGCGCACGAAATCGCTTTTCAGATCGAAAACGGCGCGCTGACGCGGAAGGAGCGCTGCTTCAGCGTTTCTTCTCAGCTTTCGCGCGGCGAGCAGTGGCCGGAGCTGACTGTGTGCTCGGCTCAGGCGGAAATCGCGCCAGGTGCGCGCACCAAAACTGAGGAGCATGAGACGAGCAGCACGCGGGAGGACGGCAGCATTCTTGAAATAAAGGAAAAGCGTACCTGCGCCGACGCGCTTGCTGTCCGGACGACCATTTTTGATCAGAATGGATATATGGAATTCCTCACCGATCTGCGCCTGGAGAGCGACGAAATGGAATTCGTCTTTTATGAAAAAGAGGAATGGCAGACTGTTCCAAGCGGAGGTTCGTCAAGCTCGGGCGAAGCGGGAGACGAGCTTTCCTCTCAGGTGCGCGATTCGATCCAGTTTTACGACGTGGTTTTGGACGGAAAAACGTATGTTGCCGTCGCAGCGAAGGACGGCTGGCGCGGACCGTGCATGCTCTACACGCCCGAGAGCTACGGCTATGACGGCGCTGAGGACGGCAACGGCCGCGTGCGCCCGCTCGCCGAGCTCTGGCGCGCGGAAGAGGGGTTTACGCTTCTGGGCCTTTTCGGTCTGAACGGCGATCTGCTGGTGGCGGCAGACAAAGGGGGAGCGCTCACGCTTTCGCTCTATGACGCTGAGAGCGGAGCGCTGCTTGACACGCTCGTGCCCGAAGGTGTAAGCGGCGTCGTTTCGGCTGCGGGGGCGGAGCGCACGCGTACGGGGGCGGAACAGTCGCTTGTCCTTTTCCTGGAGGAAGAATGGCAGAGCCGCGCAGCGTCGTCCGGCGCGCTGATCGCGGCCGTCTCGGCAAAGGGGAACGAACTTGCGCTCACACACCTTGTCAGGCAGAGCTTTTCGGCGCATTGTGTGCCGGATACCGTTCTTCAGGCTGCGGTGGCGGACGGAAAGCTTGTATGGGTCGCATGGATGCATGACCCGAAGGAGACGTATCCGGATCTGGGGGCCACTTGTGAGTTGCGTGTGTACGGCGGCGCACAGGGAGGCGAGCTTCTCTACCGCGGAGTGATCGCGACCGACGCGCAGGAGGACAAATATGCGATGCTGGCGGACCGGACGGGCGGCACCTACTATGCCGATTCGTACTATTTTATGCGCACCATTGATGATATCACGGTTGAGGAGGCGGCACGATGATCAGACTGGAAAATGTGCGCGTCTATTACCCGGGCGGCGTCGGCCTTGACCAGGTCACGCTCGAGATTCCGGACGGGCAGATCCTCGCGGTGCTCGGCGAGAACGGCATGGGCAAAAGCACGTTTTTGAAGGCGGTAATGGGCCTTCTGCCGCTTGACCAGGGGAGCATCACGCGAGACGGCCGGCCTGTTACAGCCCAGTATGAGGATTTTTCCTTTATTACGTCTGAGGGGAGCATTTTCCCCGCCTTTACAGCGCGGGAGTATGGAACGTATCTGGCCGCATTTTTTCCGCGCTTTTCCGGGCAGCGGTATGAAAAGCTCCTGCACTTTTTCGGCGTCGATCCTGAGAAAAAGCTGTCGGCGTCTTCTACCGGCGAGCGCGCGAAAGTAGAGGTTTCCGCTGGCTTTTCCAAAGGGGCAAAGGTGATCGTCATGGACGAGCCGTTTCTGGGAAAGGATATGTTCACGCGCCGCGATTTTATCAAGCTCATGGTGACTGCCCTGCATGAAGGGGAGACGCTGCTGATCACCACCCATCTGATCGAGGAAATCGAACAGGTCGTCGACCGGGCGGTGATCTTAAAATACGGCAGGGTTCGGGCGGATATCATGCTCGACGAGCTGCATGAGGAGGGAAAGACGCTTGCCGGCGCGATGATGGAATACGCGGGCTATGATGCCGCGTGCTGGCGCGGCCTGTTTGAAAAGGAAGAAGAGAAGTGATATAATAAATCAGTTATTATGATATCTACGCATGCCGTCTTTTGAGTGCGGCGCGCTTGGATTTTATGGTTGCAAAATGAACGCAAGCGCTCATATTGATGTACGAAGGCCGGCAGCGCAAGGGCGCGGTTTGCGGATGATGAAGGAAGCGATTTTATGTATGAAGAAATAAAGGAGCAGGCGGCGCAGGCGGTGCGCGAGCTGCTGCAGGTGGCGCGTATGGAGCCGGGCGATATCTTTGTCGTCGGATGTTCGTCGAGCGAAGCGGCGGGGCAGCGTATCGGAACGGCGTCGAGCGTTGAGATCGCCCGCGCGATTTTTCAGGGGATTTACGGTGTGCTTAAACCCGAGGGCATTTATCTCGCGGCGCAGTGCTGCGAGCATCTCGGGCGGGCGCTGATCGTGGAGAGTAGCGCCGTGCGCGAGCATCACCTCACGCGCGTCAACGTCATCCCGCAGCCGAAAGCGGGTGGATCGTTTGCCACGGCGGCGTATGAAGGCTTTGAACATCCCGTCGCGGTGGAAGCGGTGAGCGCCCGCGCGGGGATGGACATCGGCGGCACGCTGATCGGCATGCACCTGATGCGTGTGGCCGTTCCGGTGCGCCTCAGCCTGAGAAAAATCGGCGAGGCGAGCCTTGCCGCAGCGCGCACTCGGCCGAAGTTTGTCGGCGGCAGTCGCGCCGTGTATGATGAGTCGCTGATGTAGAGCGTGTTTCGAAGCGCGGAGGGCGGAGAGATGGATTGTAAGATCATGACGGACATACGAGACAGAGCGCCGCTGCGCGAAAGCTTTTTTTCACTGGCACGCCGTGTTTTTGGCCTGTCCTTTGAAGCATGGTACGCTGCCGGCTGGTGGACGCAGCGCTATATTCCCTACAGCGCCGTGGTGGACGGGCGCGTGGTCGCAAATGTGTCGGTCAATGTGATCGACATGCTGTGGCGGGGGGAGGAGCGGCGCTGCGTCCAGCTGGGCACCGTCATGACCGACCCGGATTTTCGCGGACAGGGGCTTTCGCGGCGCCTTCTTGAAACGGTCCTGCCGCAGTGGCGGGAGCGGTGCGATATGCTCTGCCTCTTTGCAAACGATACGGTGCTTGATTTTTACCCCAGGTTTGGTTTTGCGCGTGCGTGGGAACATCAATTCACCTGCACGGCGGAGCGCGGCGGCGGGGCGGCGCGAAAGCTCGATATGCACAGTGCGGCAGATACGGCGCTGTTTCTGAAATGCAGCGAGCGGTCAAACCCCTATTCGGCCCTGGCGATGGTGGACAACCCCGGCCTTCTGATGTTCTACTGTGCGGGAGCGCTCAGCGATTGCGTCTATTATTCAGAGGTGCTTGACGCCGCGGCAGTGATCGTGCGCGGCGTGCAGGGAGATATTTGCTGCGATCTCTTCTGTGAGGAGAAAGTGCCGCTGCGCCAGGCGCTCGGCGCCTTTCTGCCGGGCAGGCGGGTGACGCTCGGCTTTACGCCGAAGGAGGCCTGCGGCGAGGCTTCCGTGCGCATGGATGACGA